>NZ_RAWC01000072.1:0-36581 GCF_003611685.1 Corallococcus sp. CA049B
GGCCTGGGCGTGGGAGCGCAGCGCGCCGAGCAGCGTGCGCATGGCGTCCATGCACGCGCTCTTCTGCAGGATGGCGAGGGCGGCGATGAGCGGGTCGCCCAGGGCCAGGGCCTCTTCGATGGGCTCACGGTTGCCGGCCGCGCTCCATGTCTGCCATTGCGCGTCCTTGAGGCGCGTATGGTGTTCCAGGTGCTTGCCCATCATCTTCAGCAGCCAGCGCAGGCCGGTGTCCGCGAAGACGAGCTTCTTCTCCATCGGGCCGAAGAAGTCCCAGTTCTCCGTCAGCGTGCGCTTGAGGGAGCGGAACAGGACGGGCAGCGCCTTCATGCCGTCCGCGAAGAAGTGGCCGAAGAGGTACGGCCCCACCACGCGCACGTCGCGCACGCCCTGGCGCAAGAGCCCCTCGGCGGCGCGGGCCGCGTCCGAGTACTCGCTCTTGGCCACGAAGCCGGTGATGACCTCCAGGCGCGGATCCGGGCCCTCGGACTCGTCGAGCGGTACGGGGGCGGTGGTGAACTCCACGTCGAGCAGCGTGAAGTCCACGGGCTCCAACACCTGTGCGGGGCTACCCATCGATGGCCACCATCTGTCCGGGGGAGACGACCTGGATGACGCCGCCCCAGTTGCACATGCACTTGGAGTTGCTCTCCAGCGCCGGCATGTTGCCGATGAGCACCTTGGGGCACCCGGGCACCCAGGGGGCCGCGGTGGCGGGGATGCAGGGCATGGGGGTGAGGACGCCGAAGGCCGCCGCGGTCGCCGCCGCCACCATGGGGTTGGCCAGGGACTGGCACATGCCGAAGGGAAGCACGTTCAGGAACGGCTTGTTGTCCATGATGTTCGCCGCGGGCGTGGTGGCCATGATCCGGTTCACGGGCAGCACCATCAGTGACGAGGGCGCCATCCCGAAGCTGCATTGGAGCATCGCTCCCATCACGACCTGAGCACCCATGTGCCGCTCCCTTCTTTCAGCGCGCTGGCGACGGGTCATCTTCGCCCGAAGCGGCAGCGCTTTCCAGCAGTCGTCCCCGCAGGGCGGTGAGGGCCTGGAACATCGGGTCCTTCGCCTTCTTGTGGAGCGCCCCGGTGAAGAACTGCGAGGCGCACCACGCGTCGTCGACCGCGCCCTTCACCCGGTGGGGAAAGAGCGGAAAGAACTCGATGCGGTCCGGCAGGAAATCCCCGCCGAGCAGCATTTCGATGCGCCGGTGGATCTCCTGCTCGCCGGACGAGGGAGCAGGCGTGGCCCCGGTGAAGGCCAGGAGGATGAAGCGGGAGTGGCTGGCGAGGCCGCCGGTGGACACCGGCACCACGCTGGTGCCCGCGAGGAACGGCAGGCCCTCCAGCGCGGCGGTGACCTCCTTCGCGGAGTAGGGGCGGCCGTCGTGCCGGAAGCCCAGCGTGCCCGCGTAGTGGTAGCGCTGGCGGATCCGCGCGAGCAGGACGTGGCCGGGCGGGTGTTCCTTGTCCGGCAGGAGCGTGAAGACGCCCACGTCCGTGGGAGCGCCCTGCCCGCTCTCGTTCGGATCCTTCAGCGTCCACGCGCGGCCCGGGACGGGGAGGACGTCCGTGTGCACGTCCGTGGCCGGCTCGTTCACGCCGCGCGACGACACCAGCACCGCGCCGCCGGCGGACGCGTCGATGAGGATGTTGGAGGACGGCACGGCCTGGAGGCCGCACTGCTTCACCCACGCGCGCCACGCCTGGGCGTCGAAGGGCTCCTCCGGGCTGCGGAACCAGTGCTGCACGTTGCGGAGGGAAGCGCGGTGGCGCAGGAGCAGGTCGCGCAGCTTCGGCGTGACGCCCAGGGCGCGCAGCGGGTTCTCCAGGAGCGGGGCCGGGTTGAGCGCCAGGTCCGCCATCTCCAGGTGCAGGTACGTGGCGCCGCGCAGGAGCGTGGTGAAGAGGAGCGCCGGCAGGTGCTGGAGCACCGGGAAGTCCGGCGCCGCGAGCAGGTCCCCCGGCGACAGGCCGAAGGTGAGCATCCCGTCGCCGATGGCGCCCTTCCACGCGTTCTCCGCGGTGAGGGGCACGGGCGTGTGCGGCGGATCCACCAGCGGCGAGAAGAGCAGCCCCACCACGTCCGACGGCTTGTACGTGTGGGACGTGAAGCCCGGCGCTCCCCTCCCCTGGCTCTTGAGCAAGAGCTGCTCGTGGCCCTTGAGGAGTGGGAGCTGGTGGGGCTCCGCGGCGATGAAGTCCGGCGTCAGGGACTCCAGCCGCGTGGCCATGGCGCGCGGGCCCATGGGCGGCAGGAGCGTGAAGCAGCCGCCCAGCTTCAGCGTGGCCAGGAGCGACACGAGCAGCTCCTGCCCCACGCCGTGGACCAGGCACACCTTGGCGCCCGGCTCCACGCCCTGATCCGCCCATTCGCTGGCGCGGCGCGAGGCCAGGTCGTGCAGCGCGCGGTAGCCCACGGCCTGCCAGCCCTGGATGCGCTGGTGCGTGCGGAACGCGGGGCGCTCCAGCGCGACGTGGCGCACGATGAGATCATGGAAGAAGTCGTACTGCTGACCCGGGCGGCTCTTGGGCGGCGGGACGCCCCGGCCCGCGTGGGCGTCCGCGAGCGCCACGGCGAACCCTTCCGGATCCTCCCAGCTCTCCTGCCACCACTTCGGGGCGCCTGACTCCGGGGGGAAGCCGGCTTCCAGCTGCCGGAGGATGTCCTTCACGTCGAAAGGCATGGGTGTCTAGCGGGAGGGAAAGTCGAAGCCGACCTTCACCATGAAGCGGACCTTGGAGCGCACGTTGCTGTCCGGGGCGTAGTCGATGGGGGTCGCCCCGCGCTTCGCTGGCGTCTGCTGCTTCGCGCGTTCAATGGAGGTGGGCTCGACGGCGCGCACCAGCGGGTGGCGGGCCAGGAGCGGCGGCACGTGCATGTCCACGTCCCGGCCAAAGAGCCACGCGCCACAGCGCCAGAGGACATCGTGGCGCCGGGTGAGCAGCGTCCAGAAGCGGTCCCGCGTCTCGGTGGCCTCGAAGAGCAGCGGCGAGGTTCCGTCGTCGCGGGCCTCTCCCGGGGCTGCGAGCAGGGCGCGCAGCTGCTGCGCCACGCGCTCCACCTCGTTCACGTCCTCGGGGGTGACGGGGGAGCGGCCGGCGAGCTTCTCCTCGTGCCTGCGGAACAGCGCCACGAGTCCCAGACAGTCCCCCACCACGTCGCGGTGGCCCTCTCCGTGGGCGGCAGTCACGTCCACGGCGGCGAGGAAGGACGCCTCCGCGAGCGCCTCCGCGGTCTTGAGCAGCTTGCGGCGCAGCTGCTGGGCGCGATCGAAGAGGGTTCCGAAGGAGCTGGCCCGCATGTCGCGCTGGACGCGCAGCGCGGCCCAGGCCAGGCCCTGGGCGAGCAGCGGCAGTTCGCGCAGATCCTCCACGTTCACGCCCGGGAGCGCGGCGACCTCCGCCTCACGGGCGAGGACGCTCTCCACCCCGCGCTTCGTGTTGTGGAATGCGAGCGCGATGTTGGAGCGGCACTCCTCCACGGGGCCTTCGAGGGCACGCGCGGGGGCGAGAAACACGTCATAGCCGGGCTCGGAGCCAAGGGCTTCCAACTCGGCGATGTCGTCGGGCCCCAATCCCGCTGTCGCGTGCTGGCCTCCAGCCATGCCGGGCAGGATAGCGGGCGCTCCCGGGTGTCACAACCTTGCGCCCTGCCGGGTTGCGTCAGGCGACTCGCGGGGTGGGCTTGCGTCCAGGGGACCCGCGAGGGCACGTCAGACGAGGATGAGGTCTTCTTCCTCGTCGTCCAGCGGGGTGCCCGCCTGGCTGTCCAGCACGTGCTGCGTGCGGCGCAGGCGTTCGTCGCTCAGGTCCGAGACGAGCATCAGGACCTGCGGGTGGCTGGAGATGAGCGAGTCGAAGTCCTCGCGCGGCAGGCGCAGCAGCGTCGTGTGGCGCGTGGCCTCCACGGTGGCGGTGGCCGGGGTCTTCTGCAGGAGGGAGATTTCGCCGAAGAGTTCCCCTTCCTTCAGGATCGTCAGCCGCTGCCCGCTCTTGTGGACCTCCACCTCGCCGGAGAGGACGACGTAGAGGCCGTCGGTGGCGTCGCCTTCGCGGATGATGACGTCGCCGCGCTCCACGTCGCGGGCCCGGAAGCGCTCCACGAGGTTGCGGCGATCCTTGCGGTTGAAGGGACGGAACAGGGCGGAGCTGTTCATCACGTTCGCGAGGAGCCGCTCGCGGCAGAACTTCTTGAGGGCCTTGGCCACGGGCGGATGGCTGCGCGAGAGCGTGGCGAGCACGGCGGCGGAGATTTCGAGCACCTGCGTGTCGTCGGACACGGACTCCACGGAGGCGGCGCGCGGGGCTCCGGACAGGAGCGCCATCTCGCCGAAGAAGGCGCCGAGCTCCAGCGTGGCCAGGTCCTGGCGGCGGCCGTCCTCCTCGCGGAAGACGCGCACGCTGCCTTCGCAGATGACGTAGAAGGCGTCGCCGTGCGTGCCCTGCGCGAGGATGCGCTCGCCGGGGCCGAAGCGCCGCAGCGGGCAGCGTTCGAAGAGCTGGATGAACGCGTCGCGAGGCAGGTCGGAGAAGAGTGGGATGGACGGCAGCGCGTCCCAGGTGCCGGGCCCGGCCTCTTCGGTCAGCTCGTAGACGGGCTCCTCTTCCTGCGCGTGTTCGGCCAGTCCCCGCTGGGCCGCGAACTCCACCGCGTGCAGCAGCGAGTCCCCTTCGATCTCCAGCTCCGTGAAGCTGGAGACGCGCAGGGACGCGCGCCAGGGCGCCAGGGCTCCGGCGGTGGTGGGCACCACGGAGGCCCCCGCGGCGACCGTGGCCGTGGGCCTGGAGGGCGTGTCGACGCGGCGGGGGCGCAGGCCCGGGGGCGCGGACTGCGCGGGAGGCTTCGGCTCGGTGGGTGCCGGCGCGGTGTCGGGGCCCGTGATGGGGGGCGCGAGCGCCTGCCAGCGTCCGCTGGGCGTTCGAAGCTGGGGAAGCTCGGGCATGGGAGGTGGGGGCGGCGGTGCGACTCGGACGGACTGGCCCGTGGGTGCGGGGACGGCGGGTGGCGGCGCGGCGGCCTCGGTCACCGTGGGTGCCTTGGGCTCGTCCTGCGTGGGCTCGACCTCGACCTCGACGGAGAGGACCACCTCGGTGTCGTCCGCGACGGGCGCGGGCGCGTTCGACAGGTCAACCGGTGCGCCGCCAGCTTCCAGCGGCTCCGGGGGCGTGGACCTGGGAGGGGTGGCTTCGGGCGGGGCCTCCCGTTGGGTGATGAGGCCCGCGGAGGTGGACGTGGGCGCGGCGTCCTTCGGCTTCGCCCTGGAGGTGGCCGGCGTGCCCCTTCGCGCGTACAGGTCCGCGAGCATCTGCTGCACGCCCTGGTGGGACGGATCCAGCTCGAGGATCAGCTTGCTCGCGGCGATGGCGCGCGGGAGGAAGCCCTCCTTCGCGAAGCCCTCCGCCGCGGCCTGGTACGCGGAGACGGCTCGGTCACGCTGACCGGCCTTGGACCACGCATCTCCCATGCGCAGGCGGCTCTGGTGGTCCTTCGGCTCCGCCTGGCAGTAGTCCTCGTACAGCTCCGCGGCCTTGGCGAAGCGGCCCTTGCCGAAGGCCTCCGTCGCCTTGTGCTTGAGCGCGCGGGACTCCATTCACCGCGCCCCGCCGGCCGCCGTGCCTTCCTTCGTCAGCGAGGCCCCCGCCGCGACGCGGACCTCGCGGAAGTAGTCGCCCTTCAGCGCGTCCAGCGGCTCGGCCTCCGCGCCGGTGTTCATCTTGCGCAGCGCCGTGGCCGCCGCGGCGCGGATCTCCGGCAGGTCGTGGTACAGGTCGCGCCCCACCACCTCCGCGGACTTCGCGTCGCCCATGGCCCCCAGCGCCAGCAGCACGTCGCGCCGGGCCACGCTGTTGGAGTCATCCAGCGCCTTGAGCAGCGTGGGCACCGCGTCCTTCGCGCCCATCCGCCCCAACAGCTGCGCCGCGAGCGCCGCCTCCGCCCCACCCTCCTTCACCACGCCCTGCAACGCCTCCGACGCGGACGCGGGCGGCGCGCCCACGCGCGTCAGCGCATCCAGGACCACCAGCTTCTCGCTGCCCATCTTCGGCAGCGACGCCACCAGCGCGAGCTGCCCGGCCTCGCCCTGCTCCGCCAGCGCCAGCGCCAGCGTCTTCTGGAGCTCGCGGTCGGGCTCCAGCAGCGCCGCGCGGGTCACCTCCATGCCCTCCGGCCCCACGGACGCGAGCCCCACCAGCGCCGCCGCGCGCAGCACCGGGCTCACGTCGTCCGCGTAGCCCTTGAGGACCTCCAGCGCTCCGGGCGCCTTGAGCGCACCCAGCGCGGTGAGCAGCGTGGCCAGCGGCTGCAGCTTCGCGGGCTCCACGTCGTCGCTCAGCTCCGAGGGGACTCGCGGCGGCACCACCACGCGCCCGGCCTCCTTGGCGCGGGCCGCGTTGAGCGCCTGGAGCCGCTCGAAGAGCTGCGCGTGCTTGGTGGACCGGGGATCTTCCTTCCCCCTCGCCGCCTCCGGGCGCGGAGCGGACGGATCCAGCTCCGCGGCGTATTTCCGCGGCAGCGCCTGCGGGATCCAGTCCGCGCGCAGCGCCGTGAGCCCGGCGACCTCCTGCTCGTAGAGCTTCTGGATGACGGGCACCACGGACGCATCGCCCACGTGCGTCACCGCCTCCACCGCGAGCGTGCGCAGCCCGGCGTCCGGCTGGTTGAGCCACGGCGTCACCTTGGGCAGCAGCGCCTGCGCCGCCGGGCCCAGGCCCGCCACCGCCTGGAGCCCTGACGCCGCGGAGGCCGGGCGCGACAGCCGTTCCGCGATGGGGTCCGCCGGGCAGCCGCCTCGCGAACGCATGGCGCGGGCGGCTTCGAGGGCCTCGTCCCGGGCGCCGTCGAGCGCGATGGTGCACAGCGCGGCGTCCGTCCCGGGCGTGCGCGGGAAGGTCAGGATGGCGTCGGTGGCCAGCGGGCTCACCGCGCTCTTCTCCACCGCCACGGCCTGGAGCTTCGTCGCGGCCGTCGGGTCCTGCAGCTTCATCAGCGCGCTGATGGCGGATTCGCGAAGCTCCGGGAAGCTCTCGTCGAGGAGCAGCGCGATGGGGGCCACCGCGCGCGTGTCGCCCGCGTCTCCCAGCCCGCGCACGGCGGCGGCGGCGAGGATGACCTGGCTGTCGCGCACCATGGGCAGCAGCCGGTTCACCGCCTCCACCCGGCCGCTCTTGCCCAGCTCTTCGGCGGCGCCCACGCGCTCCGGGAGCGCGCCTTCGGTGAGGGCCAGGAGGTTGCGGTCCCAGAGGCCCTTGGCTTCGGCGGCGACGACGGTGGCCATGGCGCCGGGGACGTTGGCGCTCTTGAGGGCCTGGACGATGACCCGGCGCGTGGCGCGGCCCCGCCGTCCGTACTGGAGCGTGAGGTACGCCTTGGCCTTGTCGTTCTTCACCTTGGCGAGCGCCAGGGCGGCCTGGCCCTGCACGGCCTCGTCGGGATCCTCCAGGAGCTCTCCGAGCAGGTCCACGACGCGCGGGTCCTGGCTCTCCCCGAGCGCGGTGGCGGCCTCACCCCGGACGAAGGCGGAGAGGTCCTTGGCGGCGCGGGTGAAGAGGACCAGGTCGTCCGCGTTGTTCTGCTCGGCCAGCTTTCGCACGGCCGCGGCGCGGACTTCGGGACGGGGGTCCTGGATCTCCGCGAGGAGCTGATCCCGGTTGCCGTTGCACCCGACGAGCAGGGTCAGGGCGAGGAAGAGGGGTCGCACGCGGATTCGCATCGTTCTCCCGGAGCGGCGGACGCTGGAGGTAGGCGGCGGTTATATCAACGCCCTCCCGGGCCGCCCACCGACGGAGCGACCCAGGAGGAGGGGTGTTTCAGCGGGAGCGGCCACCACGGGGGGGCGGACGGCCTGCCCCTCCCCGAGGCGCCTTGCTGCTCCAGCTCGGCTCGGAGGCGCGCGTCTTGCGCTCCTTGAAGTCCTGGTAGCCGCCGCCGCGCTCGCCCGGGGGGGCCTTCTTCACGCCCGCGCGGACGATGCGCTCGCCGGAGGCGCTGGACGAGGACTCACCGCCGCCGCGAGACCGGCTGCCGGTGTCCTCGCCGCGGGGCTTCCGCTCGGGACGGCCCGCGGACTCGCCGCGCGGCTTCCATTCACGGCGCTCCGGACGGTCACCCCCCGCGCCCGCGGGCTTGCCGAAGCGGGCGCCACCGCGAGGAGCACCGCCTTCTGCACCGAAGCGGCCGGCGGGCTTGCCGAAGCGGGCGCCACCGCGAGGGGCCCCGCCCTCTCCGCCACCGAACCGACTGCCACCGCGAGGAGCACCGCCCTCCGAACGACCGGCACCTGCGGGCTTGCCGAAGCGGGCGCCGCCGCGAGGCGCACTGCCCTCTTCACGACCGAAACGGCCGCCACCGGCCGGCTTGCCGAAGCTGCGGCCACGAGGCGCGCCGCCCTCGTCTCCGAAGGAGCGACCCCGAGGGGCGCGCTCGTCACCGCCACGGCCCGCACCGGCGGGCTTGCCGAAGCTGCGACCGCGAGGGGCACCGCCCTCGTCACCGAAGCGGCCGGCGGGCTTGCCGAAGCCGCGGCCACGCGGAGCACCGCCCTCGGAACGACCGGCACCGGCGGGCTTGCCGAAGCTGCGACCACGAGGCGCACCACCCTCGTCACCGAAGCGGCCCGCCGGCTTGCCGAAGCTGCGGCCACGAGGAGCACCACCCTCGTCACCGAAGCGACCCGCCGGCTTGCCGAAGCTGCGACCGCGAGGGGCTCCGCCCTCGTCACCGAAGCGACCCGCCGGCTTGCCGAAGCTGCGGCCACGAGGAGCACTGCCCTCGTCACCGAAGCGACCCGCGGGCTTGCCGAAGCTGCGGCCACGAGGCGCGCCGCCCTCGTCACCGAAGCGACCCGCACCGGCCGGCTTGCCGAACCGACCGCCTTCGCGAGGCGCGCCGCCC
The DNA here is from genome assembly GCF_003611685.1 of Corallococcus sp. CA049B. Lineage (NCBI taxonomy): Bacteria > Pseudomonadati > Myxococcota > Myxococcia > Myxococcales > Myxococcaceae > Corallococcus > Corallococcus sp. CA049B. The sequence continues at coordinate 8,891 of NZ_RAWC01000072.1, forward strand.
TCGTCGCCGAAGCGGCCCGCGGGCTTGCCGAAGCTGCGGCCACGAGGAGCACCACCCTCGTCACCGAAGCGGCCAGCACCACGCGAAGCACCGCCCTCGGAACGACCCGCACCGGCGGGCTTGCCGAAGCTGCGACCGCGAGGCGCGCCACCCTCGTCACCGAAGCGGCCCGCCGGCTTGCCGAAGCTGCGGCCACGAGGAGCACCACCCTCGTCACCACCACGGCCCGCCGGCTTGCCGAAGCTGCGACCGCGAGGCGCACCACCCTCGTCACCACCACGGCCCGCCGGCTTGCCGAACCGGCCACCGCCGCGCGACGCACCGCCCTCGGAACGGCCCGCACCGGCCGGCTTGCCGAACCGCGCGGCGCCACGGGGAGCACCCTCCCCCCCGGACCTGGCGCCACGGCCCGCGCCACGCGCGGCCTTGCCGTAGGTGGCTCCCTCGGCGGCGTCCGACTCCGTCTCGTCACCTTCGTCGTCGAACGTCGGCACATCCTCCAGCTCCGCGTCGTCGTCCGCGGCCAGCGTCGCCCCGCGCTTCGCGAACTTCGGCGGACGCGTGCCTCCGTCCTGCACGCCCTTCCACTCCTTGCGCTCCGGACGCGCCTCGCGGGTCTTGGGCCCCGTCGGAGCCTTCTTCGCCGCGCGCTCCGTCTTGCGCGGCGCCGCCGGCGCGTCGTCGTCCATCGACAGCTCGATGTCGTCGTCATCCGCCCCGCCGAAGCCCGGCGCCGAACGCCCGTGACGGCGCGGCGGCAGCTTCAGGTCCGAGGACGCCGGCTGCGCACGGCCCTCCGCCACCTCCGTGAGCTGCAGCACTTCCGCGACCTTCAGCGGACGCAGCTCGCCGGGGCGCAGCCCCTCCACGCCCACGCCCGCGTAGTTCGGACGGAACAGGCGCACCACCGGGTGCCCCACCGCCGCGCACAGGCGCTTGATGAGGTGCGGACGGCCCTCCGCCACGACGATCTTCAGCCAGGTGTTGCGCTCGGCCTTCTCGAAGATGTCCACGGACACGGGCGTGGCCATGCCGTCTTCCAGGCGCACGCCACCGCGCAGCTTCTCCAGCGTGGGCATGTCCGGCACGCCCTTCACCTTCGCCAGGTACGTGCGAGGCACCTGGAAGCTCGGGTGCGTGAGCTTGTGCGCCAGCGCGCCGTCATCCGTGAAGAGCAGCGCCCCTTCGGCGTCGTAGTCCAGACGTCCCACGGGGAACAGGCGGCGGCCCGTCTCCTCCACGTAGCTGGCCACCGTGGGCCGGCCCTGCGGATCCGACAGCGTCGTCACGACGCCCACGGGCTTGTACAGCAGGTAGTAGGACGACTCTTCCGGCGGCGTGACGAGCTTCCCATCGACGGTCACCAGGTCCACTCCGGGCTCCACCCGGCTGCCCAGCTCCGTCACCGTCTCGTTGTTCACTCCGACGCGACCGGAGGTGATGAGTTCTTCCGCGTGCCGGCGCGAAGCAACTCCCGCGCGAGCCAGGTACTTCTGCAAACGTTCCGCCGCCATTCCGTGCCTTCTTCCAGTTGTTGCCGCCCATCACTCGGGCTTGGGCCCCTCGCTATCACCCTTCTCGGGCGAAGGGGGGCTTTCCAGGATGCTGGCGCTGACCTTCTGGCTCCGCTCCGCGGCGGCCATGGCCTCCTCCAGCTCCTCCAAAGCGGCCTCGCTGGCCGCCTCGTTCTTCTCCATCCGCTTCGTGAAGTTCGGGTCCGACAGCGCCGCCACCGTCCCCTCCGCCTTCGGAGCCGGGGGAGCCGCCTCCTTCTCCACGATTTCCCGGTGCTCCTGGGTCAACTCATGGAATTCCCGGAGCGTGGGCAGCGCGGAGAGGTCCTTCAGCGCGAAGAACTCCAGGAACTCGCGCGTGGTTCCATAAAGAATGGGGCGGCCGACTTCTTCCCGCTTCCCCAGGATTTTCACCAGCTTGCGGTCCATCAGCGCCTTGAGCACCGCGCCGCAGTCCACGCCGCGGATGTCCTCCAGCTCCGGCCGGGTGACGGGCTGCCGGTACGCGATGATGGCCAGCGTCTCCACGGCCGCGCGGGTGAGCCGCTGCGGCTTCACCCGGAGGTAGCGCCGGACGTACTCCGCGGAGTGGGGGTCCGTGCGGAACTGCCACCCGCCCGCCACCTCGTAGAGGACGACGCCGCTGATGCCCTCGCGGTGGATGCCGGAGAGCTGATCCAGCGCCTGGAGGATGGGGTCCCTGGGGATGCCGGTGGCCTGGTAGAGCTCGTCCACGGACAGGGGGCGCTCGGCGACGAAGAGCACGCTCTCCAGCACCGTGCGGATGCGGTCCGGGGAGAGGTTGCGGCTCTTGGCGAGCAGCTTCTCGAAGGAGGACTGGAGGTCCGGGACGTTGTCGGTGTCGTCCGAGTCCTCCTCGATGGCGGCCGCCTCCACCCCGTCCAGCTCCGCGTCGTCCGGGCCGGGGCCGGTGACGGCGGCGATCTCCTCCTCGGAGAACTGTCCGGGGCCGCCGGGCGTGCCGGGGGCGGGCGTCTCGTCACCGTCGTCGGGACCGTTACCGGTAGTCACTCTCGTCGACCTCCGTGGGGACGAGCTTCTCCAGCGCGTCCCCGTTGGGCGTCACCTGGATGGGGCCCAGGGGCTCCTCCTGGAAGACCTTGATGAGGCGGCGCTTCACCATCTCCAGCATGGCGATGAAGGTGATGACCACCTCCTGGCGCGTGGCCGCCTCCGTGAACAGCGCCTCGAACACCACCTGCCCGTCCTTCTTCACGCGCTCCGCCAGCCGGAGGATGGCCTCGGACAGGCTGACGCGCTCCAGCACCACCTCGTGCTGCACCTTGGGCGTCAGCCGCTCGAGCACCCGGTCGAGCGCCTCCACCAGCTTCAGGACGCTGATCTCCTGGAGCCCCACCTCGTCCTCGGGGATGGGGACCGCCTCCACGGGCACCTTCCGGGCGAACACGTCCCGGTCCAGGATGTCCTGCTTGGCCAGGTGCTCCGCGGCGTCCTTGTACTTCTGGTACTCCAACAGCCGGCGCACCAGCTCCGCGCGAGGGTCCTGCGCCTCCTCCACCGCCGCGAGCGCGTCCGCCCCTTCCGGCACCTGGGCCGCGTCCTGCCGGGGCAGGAGCATGCGGCTCTTCAAGTGGGCGAGCGTGGAGGCCATCACCAGGAACTCCCCGGCGATGTCCAGGTTCAGCTCCCGCATCCGCTCCAGGTACTCGAGGTACCTGGCCGTGATCAGCGCCAGCGGGATGTCGAAGATGTCAACCCGGTGCTCCTTGATGAGATGGAGCAGCAGGTCCAGGGGACCCTCGAAGTTGGGCAGCGCCACCCGGAAGGCGTCTCCGGGTGTGCGCGGCAATCCCTCCCCGTCGGGGTCCGGCGGGAGGTCGTCGGGCGGTGGGGGCTTGCGACCTTCGCTCACCGGCCGGCGTCCTTCTGGGGGGATGGGAACTTCGTCATGCGGAAGGGGCCGAAATTCCAGCCTTTACGAGCGCCGGAGGGACAGACCTCCTTAGCAATGCCTCCCAGGGGGGTCAAACATTTGAACAGGAACGGGTGTTCAGGGGATTCCCACGGCCCGCCTCACCTGGTCCATCAGGCGGGTGGCTTCCGCCCGGGCGCGGTCGGCGCCGTCCTTGAGGATGCGCTCCAACTCGCCGGGGTCGTTGAGCAGCTCCTGGCGGCGCTGGCGGGCGGGGCCGAAGGTGACGTGGAAGGCGTCCAGGAGCTTCTTCTTGAAGTCGCCGTAGCCCTTGCCGCCGGCCTTCCAGGACGCGTCCACGTCGGAGAACTCGCCGGGCGGGAGCATCAGCTTGAGCAGGTCATACAGCGGCGCGTCCACAGTGGGCTTGGGCGCGTCCACGGGCGTGGAGTCCGTCTTGATGGACATGATGCGCTTCTTGATGTCCTTCTCCTCGCCGAACAGCTCCAGCGTGTTGCCGTAGGACTTGGACATCTTCTGTCCGTCGATGCCGGGCACCGTGGCGGCGTTCTCCTGCACGAAGGCGGCAGGGAGCTTGAGGATGCCGGGCGCGTGGCCCCGCTCCTTGCCTTCCGGATCCGCCGGGTCGTAGCCGGGGACGTACTGGGTGTTGAACTTCACGGCCCAGTCGCGCGCGAACTCGATGTGCTGGATCTGATCCTTGCCCACCGGCACCTGATCCGCGCTGTAGAGCAGGATGTCCGCGGACATGAGCACGGGGTACGCGTAGAGGCCGAAGTCCGGGCTGATGCCGCGGGCGACCTTGTCCTTGTAGCTGTGCGCGCGCTCCAGGTGGGCCTGGGGCACCACGGTGCCGAGGATCCAGTTGAGCTCCAGCACCTCCTTCACGTCGCTCTGGCGGAAGAGGACGGCCTTCTTCGGATCCAGGCCCAGCGACAGGTACGTGAGCGCCGCGTCGCGCGTCAGCTCCAGCGCGAGCTTGGGATCCCGCACGGTGGTGAGCGCGTGGTAGTTGGCGATGAAGTAGTAGGCCTCGCCCTGGTCCTGGAGCTGCACGAACTGCCGCATCGCCCCGTAATAGTTGCCGATGTGCAGCTTTCCGGACGACTGGACGCCTGAGAGAATCCGCATCGCGATTCGCGCTCCCAATGACGGGTGGAGGACAGGGCTCGTTCGCACACCCGCCGTCATGCTGCAACCTTCCGTTGGGACAGGTGGGCCCTTTCAATGCCTGACACTCGCGCGCCCGGCTTCTCTGGAACATTTCGCCCGGGCAGGAAAAGTCCAGCAGTTTCAGGGGGTTGAGACGTCTCAAGTCTCCCAGGTACCCTGGCGGCCGGCGCAGCACATCGGACCGCCTTGGAGGGCGCCCACGGATGGAAGCGTTCACAGGAAACCTGGCCAGCTACCGGCTCCAGTTGGTGTTGCCCCCGCTGTTCGCGACGCCTGGGGTGGAGGGGACGCTGCGGGTGGAGCGGGGCGCGGTGCGCCGGGAGTTCTACCTGCGGGACGGGCACCTGGTGGGGGTGGCCTCCACGGATCCGAGGGAGCACCTGGCGCAGGTGCTGGTGAACCTGCGCATCCTGGAAGCGCCCCGGGCGGCGGCGGCGTTCGAGGCGGCGGAGGGGGCGAACCTGCCCTACGGCACGTTCCTGGTGCAGCGCTGTTTCGTGGAGCTGTCGCAGCTGACGGAGGCGATGGAGCACAAGGCGCGCGAGGCGCTGTTCGACTGCTACGCCTGGGAGTCGGGCGAGGTGGAGTTCACGCCGGGGTTGCCGCTGTCCGGGCGGGCGGTGGGCCTGCGGCTGCCATTGAGCACGCTGCACCGGGACGCGGTGGCGCGGGTGCAGGAGTGGGCGCAGTTCCGGGACATCTTCCCGCGCCTGGACACGACGTTCCGGGTGTTCCGCGAGTTCGCGGTGGAGACGTTCTCAGAGGAGGAGGACGTGCTCCTGGACCTGGCGGCCGGAGGCGCGACGCTGGGCGAGCTCTTGGCGAGCGCGAGGGAGGCGCCGTTGTTCGCGGCGCGCTGGGTGCTGCACCTGTACCGGCGGGGAGCGCTGGCGCCGCACCGGTCGAAGGGCCTCACGGTGGGCGAGTCCACGGAGTTCACGGAGCTGCTGGCGCTGGTGCGCGCGTTCCTGTCGTCGCGCAAGTACGACCTGGCGGTGGCGTTGGCGGCGCAGGTGCTGGAGCGGGGGCCGGTGCCGGAGGCGCACGCGCTGTACCGCGAGGCGGAGGTGGGGCTGACGCTGGCGTTGAGTGACGCGCTGTTCGCGTTGGACGGGAGGCTGGTGTTCGAGCCCATCCCCCGCCCTGCCCCGGCGGATCTGACGGCGGACGACCTGTATCTGTATTCGAAGTTGAGGGGCAGCCGGAGCATCCGTCAGGCCCTGCGCACGGCGGCCATGGGCGAGCTGGCGGCGTCACGGTCCGTGGAGCGGTTGAGGGCCGCGGGGTTGATCCGCGTGGCGCCGTTGGCGCCGGGAGCGCCGGAGCCTGGGCTCAGGCGCACGACGACGGATCCGTACGGGTTGAACCTGGGGGACCTGGGCGGGAGCTGAGGGCTGGAGGGCGCGTTCAGGGGAACTTGAGCGCGCCCTCGCGCCACGCCTTGAGCGCGTACAGTGCAGGGGTTCTGTTGGGCCCCGGACGAGCCGCGAGCCAAAGAAGGACGGGCTCGCCATGCTCGGGTGCGAACTCCAGGGCATGTGTCGCGACGAAGGACCGGATGATCTCGTCCTTGCTGTGAAGCAAGGGAAGGAGCAGCGAAGTGGCTGCCCGGCGTCGAAGCTCGCGATACACCCCCGTTACTCTGTCCTGGGCGCGATTGGCGGACCGTGAGTCCGCAGCATCCAGCGCCTGTCCATACGCGACCGAGCCTTCCTCGTACCACCTGACGAGATCTTCGATACTGGCCTTCTGAAACTTGCGGGCACTCATGGAGGACTCAGTAGTGCGCTCAGGGGAATTCGAGCGTGCCCTCGCGCCAGGCCTTGAGCGCGTATTCCGCAGCGAGCCCATTGATCCCCGGACGCTTTGCGATCCAGAGCAGTACCGGCTCGCCACGCTCGGGAGCGAACTCCAGGGCGTGGACCGCAACGTTGGTTCGGACGGTTTCGTTCTCGCTCTGGAGGAGAGTAAGGAGCTGGGACGTTTCACCACGGCTCCGAAGTTCCCGGTACGCCCCTGTGATTTTGTCCTGGGCGCGATTGGCGGACCGCGAGTCCGCAGCATCCAGGGCTTGTTCGTATGCGACCGAGCCCTCCGCGTACCACTGGACGAGTTCTTCAACACTGGCCTTCTGAAATTTTCGGGCACTCAAGGCTCGACTCCAATGCGCATGAGCGTCTTCATGCCAAAGTCCCATTGGGTCTGGAAAGACTGGCTGCTCAGCCACTGCCGCACCGTCTGCGTTCTGGAAATACGAAAATCCTTGGACGAGTAGTACCCACTGATCCGCTGGTGGGCGGCTTCGTCGATCGCGATCACGTTCTCGGTGTTGTGCAGGGCCTGGGGGCCGAAGCGCCGCACGTTGCCGTCCGTCTGCTCGACGATGTGGTGCCACTGCTTCCCTGTCCCCGCGGGTCCTCGGGCCCGCTTCAGGGCGCTGAAGGAGTTCCAGGAACGCACCCCGCCTGGCGTGGTGCTGGCCGGAGGCTTGGCCGCCATGGCGACCGCCGTGGACGGCAGGGAGAGCGTGATGACTCCGCCCGAGACGGACACCGCCCTCACCTGCTCAAGGCTCGCGACGTTGACGCCAACGCGCGAAGCCACCGCCGCGCCTCCCGGGAAGTTCGGCAGCGTCGCGAGCCGGGCCGCCAGCAACGAGGCACCACCGGTCATCCCATGACTCACCGCGACGGTGGTCGCGAGGACCAGGACTCGCGCGATGGATGGACCGACCCGGGCTGCGAAGCGCTGTCCGGACGCATCCAGCTCCTTCCAGGTGGTGGCCCCGTCCGTCGCGAGCTTCAGCTCCTGGCTTGCCTCAATCAGCTCCAGGAACGTCTCCGCGCCCAGGTAGAGCAGGAGCAGCACGGAGATGACCGCGGCGGCCTTGGTGAAGGCAGGCTCGGGATTCGCGGCCAGCGCGGCCCAGGTCACGAGGCCCGTGGCAATGGCCGAATAGAAGAGCTGCGGTGCCAGGGTCTCCTCCACGGCCCTGGAGATGCTCTCCTTGAGTGGGTCCAGGGACAGTGCGAGCGCCACGCCGAACTTGTCCCAGTCGCTCAGCCCCATCACGTCTTCGAGCAACGAGATGCAGTTGCCCCGCCGGAGTCCCGGCTCGCAGAAGCCCCCAAAGGCACGGTCCGAATCCCCCGTGGAATAGGAGGCGCGCACCCAGTCGCCTGACCTCGAAGCCCGGAGGCGCAGGGGTGTCACCAGCACCAGCTCCGTCAGCGCCTCCTCAAATGCACCCTCCCCCACCGTCACCACCCGGACGGGAGATGGCGGGCTGTACTCGATGGGAGCACCTTCGCCCGTATCCAGCCGCACCCTGCCCCTCGGGGAGGCGCAGGCACTGAGCAAGACGAGAAGCAGGACGGCGAGCTGAACTCGAAATGTCATGTGTCCCTTTCCCTAGCGTGTGGCTTGACCCAAGGGGAAGCCCAGGCTGGAACCGAGGGCCAGTGCCATTGGATGGCGCGGCGGTTTCCTAAACCGCAGGCCATGGGTACGCGTCATGAGAGACCCCAGCGAAGGAGCGCGGATGGATCAGGCAGCCTGTGAGCGAATCCCCCCCGTAGAGGTGCTCGAACGGACAGCGGGCTACATGGAGGACTCCGTAGTGCGCTCAGGGAAACTCGAGTGTGCCCTCGCGCCACGCCTTGAGCGCGTAATGCGCAGCAATCCCATTGAACCCTGGTCGTTTCGCGATCCAGAGCAGCACCGGCTCACCGAGCTCGGGAGCGAACTCCAGAGCATGGGCCGCGACGTGGGTTCGAACGGTTTCGTTCTCGCTCTTGAGCAGGGGGAGAAGCTGGGACTCCGCACCACGACTCCGAAGCTCCCGGTAGGTTCCTGAGATCTTGTCAGCGGCGCGATTGGCGGAACGCGAGTCCGCGGCATTCAGGGATTGTTCGTATACGACCGAGCTCTCCGCGTACCACTGGACGAGTTCTTCGATGCTGGCCTTCTGAAACTTTCGGGCGCTCAAGGAATGGCTCCAAATCGCTTGAGAGTCATCATGCCGAAGTCCTTCTGGGCCTGAAACGACTGCGTGCTCAACCATTGCCGCACAGTCTGCGAGCCCGTGAGGGCGGGGGCCTTCGATGAATAGTATCCGCTGATCCGTTGGTGGATGGCTTCGTCGATGGCAATCACGTTGTCGGTATTGTGCAGGGCCTGGGGGCCGAAGCGCCGCACGTTGCCGTCCGTCTGCTCGACGATGTGGTGCCACTGCTTCCCTGTCCCCGCGGGTCCTCGGGCCCGCTTCAGGGCGCTGAAGGAGTTCCAGGAACGCGCCCCGCCTGACGTGGTGCTGGGCGGAGGCTTCGCCACCATGGCGACGGCCGTGGATGGCAGGGAGATCGTGATGACTCCGCCCGAGACGGACACCGCCCTCACCTGCTCGAGGCTCGCGACGTTGACTCCTACGCGTGAGGCCACCGCCGCGCCTCCCGGGAAGTTCGGCAGCGTCGCGAGCCGGGCCGCCAGCAACGAGGCACCACCGGTCATCCCATGACTCACCGCGACGGTGGTCGCGAGGACCAGGACTCGCGCGATGGATGGACCGACCCGGGTTGCGAAGCGCTGGCCGGATGCATCCAGCTCCTTCCAGGTCGTGGCTCCGTCCGTCGCGAGCTTCAGGTCCTGGCTCGCGTCAATCAGCTCCAGGAACGTCTCCGCGCCCAGGTAGATGAGCAGCAGAGCTGAGATGACCGCGGCGGCCTTGGTGAAGGCAGGCTCGGGATTCGCGGCCAGCGCGGCCCAGGTCACGAGGCCCGTGGCAATGACCGAATAGAAGAGCTGCGGTGCCAGGGTCTCCTCCACGGCCCTGGAGATGCTCTCCTTGAGTGGGTCCAGGGACAGGGCGAGCGCCACGCCGAACTTGTCCCAGTCGCTCAGCCCCATCACGTCTTCGAGCAGCGAGACGCAGTCACCCCGCCGGAGTCCCGGCTCGCAGAAGCCCCCAAAGGCACGGTCCGAATCCCCCGTGGAATAGGAGGCGCGCACCCAGTCGCCTGACCTCGAAGCCCGGAGGCGCAGGGGTGTCACCAGCACCAGCTCCGTCAGCGCCTCCTCGAAGGCACCCTCCCCCACCGTCACCACCCGGACGGGAGACGGCGGGCTGTACTCGATGGGTGCACCGTCACCGGTATCCAGCCGCACCCTGCCCCTCGGGGCGGCACACGCACCAAGCAAGGCGAGGAGCAGGACAGCGATCTGGACTCGAAAGGCCATGGACCCCTCCGGGTCCACTCCCTAGCGTGTGGCTTGACCCGAGGGGAAGCCCGGGCGGTTTCCTGAACCGCGAGTGCGCGTCCACGCCCGGCCTGGCGAGGAGGCCCATGCCTGGCTCCGGACGATGAACGTCGTGAGCAAGGAAAGCCCCGTCGCGGGCTTCGTGCGCTGAAGCGGCTTCAGCGCGCGTCGGGCATCTTCCTGTCGGACACCAGCACCCAGACCGATTCCGTCTTGTCGCTGTAGAACAGCGTGATGGCCACGTGGCGCGCGCCGTGCGCAAAGCGGAAGACGAAGCCGAACGTCTGGTAGAGCTTCTTCTCCCGCACGCCCTCCTGGAACAGGCCGAAGAACTGCCGCACGCGGGTGCACGGCGCGACGTCGTAGAAGAAGTTCTTGCCGATCTGCTCGCGCGCCTGGATGCGCGCCAGCGCGGCCTCGGTCCGGTTGAACTTGAGGATCCGGCCCTGCCCGTCGAGCTGGATCATCCCCAGCGGCAGATGATCCAGCTCCAGCTCCGACATGCCGTCGACGCGCTGGATGAGCGCGTCAATCGACTCCATGGAGGTGGCTTGCAGGGGAACGGGTTCGCCAGAGGGGGGCGTGTGCGGGGTCGGGTTCATGCGCGAACCGTAGAAGATGTCCGCACCCGCACGTCCGTGCGATGGCGGTGTCCAACGTTTGATCGTTGGATGGTGTGCTTCCTCGCCCGTGCAATCCTCCGCTATCGGACGGAAGCCCTCGCCCGGCTCAGCTGTCCCAGTGGATGTCCAGCCACTTCAACGTGGGGATCTCCACCTGGAACGGGGTGAGCATGAGCTTGCGGTAATCCATCACCACCTGGGTCATCTTCTTCTCCAGGAACCTCCGGACCTCGGCGTTCTTCTCGAAGTAGTCGTCGATCCGCTTCAGGGCGTCCTGGATGCCCCGGATCTCCGTGCCGGTGTAGCCGTTGGTGAACTCGTCCCGCGTCCGCACGAGCATGAGGAAGGTGGTGAGTTCATCCGCGACGACCGGGGGGATGAACTCGTAGTGCATGGCGATGAAGGCGGCGATCTCGTTCTTGGTGCCGCCCAGGAAGTTCGCGTTCGTCGGATCCAGCGAGGCGCCACTCAGGCTGTTGCAGTACGCCCGCATCACGTCCTTGAGCGCCGCCAACTGGCGCACGTCCGCGACGGATTGGATCTGGTAGTTCGTCAGGGGCTTCAGCTTGCTCCCGAGCTCCCCTTGCGGTGGGACGAGCATGAAGGACGCCGCGCCCAGGACGTCGATGCGGCAGCGCTCGGAGAACTTCTTGCGCAGCCCGATGGCCGCCTCCTTCAGCGCCCCCTTCCGCTTCGACAGGCTCCGGAAGAGCCAGCCTTCGTCGTAGATGGCCTCCAGCTTCGGGTCGTCGACCTTGTTGGACTTCACGTCCACCAACTTGCTGTCGACCAGCAGCTTCGCCACCCCGGACGGGCTGTCGTTCACCTCATTCCCGATGCAGTAGACGTAGACGTGGACGTCGTCGAGGGTGGTGAGCAGCGTCTTCGACTTGTTGCTCTCCACCTTGTAGGCCTTCACCTGGAGGGTCAGGCCCCCGGTGCTTTCGACCTCCGAGTAGCTCACGTTCTTCTGGAAGGTCGACGTGACCCCCTGGTTCAGGAGGGTCCCGTTGTCGGCGAGCTTGGGGGCATTCACGAGCAGGGAGTTGGCGAGGATGTTCACCCCGGAGCGCACCAGCCAGTGCACCTTGTGGCCGTACCGGATGGCCTGCTCGACCGCGTCGATGGCCGCGTTTCCGCCCTGGATGCAGATGGTCTTGCCCGTCGCCCCGCTTGTCGCCAGGTAGCGCATGAGCTGATCCATGTCCATGATCCGCCGGTCCTGCTCCCAGTTCTCGGGGGCCTTGATGCCGTTGGCCTCCGTGGGCTTGAGGTAGCTCCCGTTGCCCGTCATCAGGAGCAGCTCGCGGGCCTTGATGGGCTCATTCACCTTCTCGAACTCCGCGGGCGTGAAGGTGATCTCGAAGTGCTTGTCGTCCTCGCCTCCGTCGTCCTTGAACTCGATCTTCGTCACGTGTCCCCAGAGCCGGGTCAGGCCCAGGTTCATGGCGCGGCCGATCACGTCCAGCCACTCGTCCTTGAAGCTCTCGCGGGTCGTGTAGCCCTGGGACTGCGCGAACAGCTCCTCCTCGCCGACCACGGGGTTGCTCGTGCTGAAGACCTTCTGCCACTCCTCCTTCACCTTGGTCCGGGTCTGGGAGTTCTGGAAGGAGGAGAGCGGCCGGGTGCTGATCACCTGGCGGGTGTGATTGACGACGTAGTTGCTGCCGCGCCCCGTTTGCGTGTCGGTCTTGTTGATGTGCCACGGGTTGCTCATGCCGATGAGCACCGTGTTCGCGAACAAGGCGCGCTTGGACGTGAGGTCCAGGAGCGACTTGTCCTCCGGGGCCTTCTTCATGTCGATGTCCTTGTCACCGACGAACATCAGGTGCTCAAGCGCCTTCTTGCGGGACTCCAGGTTCTCGATTTCACCGAACTGCTTCGTGAGCTGCTCCCGGATGCCCGACGTGAGGTCGGACCCCATGCGCGCATCGAGGTAGTACATGGCACCGCCACCAGCACCGATGATGGCCTTGTCGAAGATGGGCATGAGGTCCTTCCTGAGGTCACGGGCCTACTGGCCGTTGTACTTGAGGTCGCGAGGGTTGACGGGCGGCGTGCCGCGGAGCAGGTCGACGGCCTCGAAGGCCTTCATGCCGCTGTTGCCCTGCGTCGCCGCCTGCCACGCGGGCAGCGACTTGAAGGCGAACACCATGTCGAAGTCCATGGGCACCGTCCCGGGATCCAGCGGCACGTTGCCCGGGTTGTCCTGGAACCACTTCATCCAGGCCGCGGAGCCGGGCTGCTCGAGCACGAGGGCGTCATTGTTCGGCCCCACGACCGTCGGCGGCATCGTGGTGGTGGGCAAGAGGAACGTCTTCATGGGCCACTCGGCCACGCTGTGGCAGCTCATGCACGACGAGGCCTGCACGGCCGGGACGATCTGCCCGTTGATGGAGGCCGGCGCCACCACCGCGCCGTCGTTCGGGCCGGACAGGCGGCCGCCCCACCCCAGCGTCGCCGTGGAGTACGCGGGCGCCGCGGGGTTGATGACCGTCTCCTGCAGCGGCGTGCCCGGGTTCAGCGTGGAGTTGACGTTGGGATCATCCCCCCACATCGCGCCCAGGGGGATCATCTTGTCCCACGGGGTTCCCGGCACCCGCATGTCGTAGACGAGCGTGGAGAACACCCAGCCCGTCTTGGGCGACGTCTTGCTGTCCTTGACGATGATGTCGAACTGCATGATCGACGCGTTCATCGTCACCGGCTTCGCGTTCGACGGCCCGTTGGGCGGCGGCACGTAGACGGGCCACAGCGACGCGCCCTGCATCACCGGCCAGTCCTTGGCCAGCGCGCTGGTCAACGCCACCTTGATGACGATGGACCCTTCCGGGAACTGCGCGGACGTGTTGGTGAGCGTGGGCGTCATCGCCGTCTTGCCCCACACCTGCCCCAGCGCGTACGCCGCCACCTTGTCGTAGTAGGTCAGCACGTACGTCGTCATGTCGACCTTGAGGCCGGACGCGGCGAAGGTGGCCGCGGGGAACTCGGAGCCCACGTACGTGCCGTGGATGCTCTCGCGGATGGAGGCGAGCCACGGCTCGTTGTACCAACCCTCCTTCGCCGCGTCCCACCGGGGGTAGTTGTAGAGCAGCGTCTGCATGGACGGCGCGATGTAGGCCTTCAGCGCGTTGACGTACGCGAGCGCGTTGGCCTTGGAGATGGGCTGCCCCTTGAGCGCGGCGATCCACGGCGGGTTGGCCGGCGGCGCCACGGGCGCCTGCGGATAGTCGTGGCTCAGGCTGAACATCGGGCCCGAGTACTGCCAGGACGGCGGGATGTTGCCGTTGTTGTCCGCGAAGGGGTTCGCGTTCACGGAGTTGCGCTCGAACGCCTCGCGGGCCGCGGCGAACGGCGTGCGGGCCTTGCCGGGCTCGGCGGGCGCGGTGGCGGAGACCGGCACCACCTTGGCGGTGGGGGCCTTCTTGGGCGGAGCCTTCGCTTCCGCCGCGTCGGCCTCCGGCACCTTGCAGCCAGAGAGGGACAGCGCCACGCAGCCGGTGAGGCCGAGGACGCCTGACATCAGGGATTGACGAGAACGCTTCATGGACGAGCAGACCTTCGTGGGCCACACCGCGCCCGAGTGGGGTGGAACGCGACGACCGTGCGACTGGGTGACGGACGCCATGTCCGCCGCCGCCGTCCTGCACTGCACACGGCGATCCACTTCCCGGGAATGCGTCCTTTCCTCTGCGAACCAGCTTCGGCGCAACGCGCCCGCGCCCGCAAGCGCGTCTTCACCGCAAGCGATTGCGTTCGCGCGCGACGCACGCCCCGCGCCCCTCCCCGCGGTCCAGGGTCCCCGTCACCCCGGAACGAACGCGCGCTCGACTCCCGGCGTCACGGCGCGGGCGGGCGCTTGCGCGCGGAGGGCTTGGGCTTGAACGCGTCGCTGCGCGGGTGGAACTCGTCGTACACCTTGCGAAGGCGGGCGCCGTTGACGTGCGTGTAGATCTGCGTCGTCGCCAGGTCCGCGTGGCCCAGCATCTGCTGCACCGCGCGCAGGTCCGCGCCGCGCTCCACCAGGTGCGTGGCGAACGAGTGGCGCAGCTTGTGCGGCGACAAAGGCTTCAGGATGCCGGCCTTCAGCGCGTAGCGCTTGAGCAGCTTCCAGAAGCCCTGCCGCGTGAAGCCTCCGCCGCGCGGCGTGACGAACAGCGCGTCCGCCTGGCGCTTGCCCAGCAGCTCCGGCCGCGACCGGGACAGGTACTCCTGGACCTTCTCAATCGCCACGCGCCCCAGCGGGACGATGCGCTCCTTGGAGCCCTTGCCCCGGGTGACGAGGTAGCCGGACGTGAGCTGCACGTTGTTGAGCTCCAACGTGCACAGCTCCGTCACGCGCAGGCCGGTGGCGTAGAGCACCTCGATCATCGCCTTGTCGCGAAGGCCCGTGACGGTGCGCTCGTCGGGCGCGGCGAGCAGCTGCTCCACCTCCTCCAGCGTGAGGAACACGGGCAGCTTCCGGGGCGACTTCGGCGTGTCCACGTCCTCCGTGGGGTCCTTGTCCGCCATCCGCTCCGCGACGAGGAAGCGGTGGAAGACGCGCAGCGCGGCCAGGTGGCGCGCCTGGCTGCGGCGGCCCAGGCCCCGCTTGCCCAGCGTCACCAGGTGCGCGAGCACGTCCTCCTGCTTTACGCGCGCCACGTCGTCCTTGCCGCGCGACCGCAGGTCCTCGAAGTACACGGTGAGGTCCGCCGCGTAGGCGTCCACCGTCTTGCCGGACAGGCCCCGCTCCGCGCGGATGAAGGCGATGAACGCGTCGAGCAGTCCTTCCATGGTCCCAGGGAGGCTACCGGACGTGCTCCCGAGGGCAACTCCCTGACGGCCCCACCCGCCACGCCGTTGCCTTCACCCCGGGAAGCGGTCCACCCTGCCGCCTCCCACACTCGAGGAGTGACGAAGATGCGTGCACAGGCATGGATGTGGATGGCGGTCCTCACGCTGGGCAGCGTGGGCACGGCGGCCCTGGCGCAGACGCCCGCGCCCACGGCGACGGCGCAGAAGACCCGCACGGGCAAGGTGAGGAGCGTGAGCCCGTCCAGCATCCAACTGGAGGGCGCCACCGCGGACGCCCCGCCGCTCACCTACGTGGTGGACACGACGAAGCCCCAGCTGGCGCAGACCCTCCAGGGCATCCGGGCCGGGGACTCCGTGAAGCTGACCTACGCCCCCAACGACGTGGGCGCGAAGGTCGTCACGGACGTGCGGAAGCAGTAGCCGCCCGGCGGCGGCCCCCAGGCACCTTCAGGCCTGGGGCTCCGCCGAGGCCTCCTGGGCGTGCGCGCGCTCCAGCGCCTCCACCACCCAGGGCCAGCCCACCAGGATGTTGCCCGGCGAGCGCAGGCACGCGTCCGCCACCGCCAGCACCTCCGCCGGCCGCGAGCGCACCGCCAGCGCCAGGTGGCGGCTCAGGAACGGGTGCGGCAGGTAGCTCAGGTTGTGATGCCGCACCGGCACCCAGCGCAGCGTGGGCTTCCCCGTGAAGCGCTCCACCGCGTACGCCACCGCCTGCGCCAGCACCTCCAACGCGTAGAACGGCAGCCGGAACGCGCACGTCAGGAAGGCCACCAGCGCGCTCGCCGCCACCGCGCCCGCGAAGGACACCGTGGAGGCGCTGCTCCACACCAGCATGGGCACCAGGCTGGTGGCGATGGCCGCCACCTGCACGTTGCGCACGGACGGGCCGCGCCCGCTGGACAGGCCTCCAATGCTCCCCGCGGACAGGCCGGACACGATGCCCAGGCACAGGCCCACCGTCATCGCCGCCCCGCCGCCGTGCTCCGGACCGAACGCGCCGCCCGCAGTGGCGTGCAGGCCCGCCAGCATGGACACGCTCGCCAGCGAGCCCAGCAGCACCCCGGACGCGAGCCCCGACACCAGCGCCACCACCAGCCCCACCGCGCTGCACAGCGCCGCGGAGACCAGGTACACGCCCCGCATCGGCACGCCCATCAGCCGCAGCCCCAGCCCCGCGAGCACCGTGAGCGCGGGCGACAACACGACGAGCAAGAGCAGCATCCGCGCCACGAAGGCCCCGGCGGCGCGGCCTCCTTCGGCCTGTTCGCGCCACAGCTGCCCGATGCGGCCCGCGGGCGAGCGGATGCCCGCCTCGCGCAGCCGGTAATGCAAATCAATGGGTCGGAACACCAACAGGCCCAGCAGCGCGAGCGCGCCCGGCACCCGCTCTGGTGAGTCGACGACAGGCGTTGCTGGTAAGTCCCCCTCGGCCAAGACTTCCCCCTCTGGAAAGGATTTCAGGACTCCAGACTACCCTTGCCTTGCCTGAGGATTTCAAGCGTATCGCCTATCAGTGAAACCACCGTGGACGGCTCGTTCAAGGTGACGCCCCCGTCCAGGATCAAATCCAGCCCATGCCCCAGCGCCGTCTTGATGTCCCGTGCGTCAGAAAGAACCGTACCATTGGTATGGGTTGCTGACGTGGTGATGAGCGGGCGGCCGAGCGCCTTCGCCAGCTCGCGGGGCAAGGCGGCGTCCGGCACGCGCAGGCCCACCTGCTTCTGCTTCGTCATCATCACCTCCGGCACCAGGCGCGTGGCCTCCAGGATGAAGGTGAAGGCCCCCGGCGTGAGCCCCTTCATGGCGCGGTAGGCGAAGTTGCTCACGTGCGCGTAGCGGGCCACGTCCGACAGGTCCGGGCATAAAAGTGACAGCGGCTTTTTCTTGTCCCGGCCTTTGAGCTGGTACAGCCGCTCAATGGCTTTCTTGGCGTTCAAGTCACAGCCGAGCCCGTAGTACGTGTCCGTGGGGTAGGCGATGAGGCCGCCCTTCTCCAGCACCTCCACCGCGCGTGCGACATGGCGGGGCGAGGGGTGGTCCACGTCCACCTCGAGGATGGGAGCGACGGCGGCGGGCATGACGGAGGGCTCCTGGCAGAGGCCACCCCCGGGGTGAGGGGGTGTGCCCCCACTATGCGCCGCCGCCCGCCTCCTCCGCACGGATTTCGCCACTGCCCAGCAGCGCGCGCCGGGTGAGGACGGGCCCCACCAGCTCGTGCGCGGTGATCATCGCGATGATGAGCACCTCCACCTGCGGTCCGAAGGTCGGGAAGGTGCGCGACACCAGGGCCGCCAGGCCGAACGTCACGCCCGCCTGGGAGATGAGCCCCATCCACAGGAAGCGCTTGAGGCGCGGGTCCTCCGCGGGCGCGAACCTGCGGCACGCGCCCCAGATGGCCAGGCCGCGCAGCGCCACGAGCATCAGCGCGGCGGGCCCCACGGTCACCAGCGCGTCCAGCTTCAGCCCCGCCCCCGCCGCGGCGAAGAAGAGCGCGAACACCGGCAGGCCCGCCTGGTTGATGGCCTGGTGGATGCGCCGGCCCTCGCGCTCGTCCAGGTTCGCGATGAGCGCCCCGGCCGCCAGCGACACCAGCAGCGGCGACAGGTGCAGCCGCGCCCCGCCCTCGGCCGCCGCGAACGACAGGCCCACGAGGAACAGCGGCAGCTCGCGGTTGACGCCCCGCATGTACAGGAGCATCGCCACCGCCAGCAGGCACCCCACCGCCACGGAGCCGAACAGCTCCCACCCCACCCCGCCCACCAGCGCGGCCAGGTCCAGCCCGTCGCCGAACGTCGCGCGGGTGACGCCCGCCGCCAGGCCGAAGGCCACCATCACGAACAGGTCCCCGATGATGACCAGCGCCATCAGGAACTCCGTGAAGGGGCCGCGCGCGGACGTCTCCTGCACGATGGCGATGGTCACCGTGGGGGAGAACGACACCACCACCGTGGACATGAGCGCGCTCACCGCCAGCGCCTGCGGCACCGTCATGGGGGTCAGGAAGGGCAGCACGGGCTTGAGCGCGAACGTCGCCCCGAAGCACACCGCGAACGTCACCCCGCACACCGCCGCGCAGAGCAGCGCCACGCGCGCGCCCACCCGGCGGATGAGCCCCAGGTGCAGCTCCGTGCCCGCGACGAGCGCGATGAGGCTCACCGCCAGCCCCTTCACCAGCTCCAGCCCCTTCACGCCCGCGTTGGGGATGAAGCCCAGCGCGTACGGCCCCACCGCCACGCCCACCAGCAGGTAGCCGGTGAGGCGCGGCAGGCCCATGCCCTTGGCCACCTTGCCCGCGAACAGGCCGCACAAGAGCAGCGCGCCCGCCGCCAGCAGCACCGGCGTGCCCGCGTCCGCGCGCACCACCTGCGCCTGGGTGATGGCCGCCAGAAGCCCCATCAGCAGCAGCAACCGGAAGATGGACCCCTTCACGCCGCCACCCCCGCGTCACCCGCGGAGGCCGTGTCCCGCGAGGCCGTGTCCCTGCGCTCCGCGGACAGCACGTGCCGGAAGGCCCCGTGCGCGAGCATCTCGTTGACGACCGCGCCCACCGCCACCACGTCCAGCACCCGCTGCGACAGCGAGCCCGGCACCAGCAGCACGTACTCCGCCACCAGGCACAGCGCCAGGCCGCCCTGGGGGATGAGCACGTAGCCGAAGCGCGGCGGCAGATCCAACACGCCCGCCGTGAGCCGCTGCGCGAACCGCCCCCCCAGCACCTTGCCCAGGAAGCGCAGCCCCACGAACGCGGGCAGCAGCGCCCAGGCGGACACGTCGCGCGCGTGGATGTGGCTGCCCACCAGGAACACCAGCACCAGGTACGTGGGCCGCTCCACGCGCGAGAGCGCCCGCGCCACCCGCTCCGCCGTGCGCCCGCCCATCAGCGCCAGCGTCGCGCCGCAGGCCACGCCCGCGAGCAGCGACGACAGCCGCAGGTACGCCGCCGCGCCGCCCACCAGCGCCACCATGCCCAGCGTCACGGTGGTCTGCTCCGCCAGGTCCTTCAGCGAATACGTGAGGAACGCCAGCAGCGCCCCGCACGCCACGCCCAACAGCAGCGCCAGCGCCAGGAGGCCCAGCCCTTCCGCCGCGTTGCCGGTGACGCCCAGCACCAGGCCCAGCGCGAGCACGCCCAGGCCCACCGCGTCGTCCATCATCGTGAGCAGCGCCACGCCCAGGCCCCGCGCGCGCTCCATCCGTCCGTTGCGGTAGCCCAGCACCGCGAAGTGGCCGGAGGACAGGCTGGCCGCGGCGCCCAGGAGCGCCGCCGCGCCCACCGCCACCATGGGCCTCAAGCCCATGGACAACAGCAGCGGGACGGACAGGGGCAGCGCGACGAAGAGGAACGCCGTGCCCGCGTGCGCGAGCGCCGCCGCGTACACGGGCCGGGGCAGCAGCCGCAACAGCCGGGGCTCCAGGTTGAGCCCCAGGAGCACGCCCCCCGTCCCCAGCCCCAGCGCCACCAGCGGGCTCAGCGACTCCAGGTTGCGCGCGGTGAGCACGCCCAGGAGGGAGGGACCCAGCAGGGCCCCGAAGATGAGGAACAACAGGCCGCTGGCCGCCAGCTGCGCCAGCGCCGGGAAGCGGCCCGGGTCCAGGAGCGACCGGCTGGACGCGAGCAGCGACAACGCCGCGACGATGAGGAAGACGAGCAGCGCTTGCACGCGACGTGCTTACACCCGTGCGCCCCCGCGCGTCATCCACGCCGATGCGTGGGCGCCGCCAGGACAGGCAGGGCCACCAGTCGACCCATGGGTGGGTCGTCCGCGTCCATCTCCAGCTGCACGCGCTGGAGCATGCGATCCAGATCCTCCTGCGGGAGGTCTGGCAGCACGCTCACCAGGACGATGCGATCTTCGTCCGCGCCGAGCGCGAGGCTGCGCAGGCCGGCGAACACCGGGACCTCCGCGGACAAAGCCGCGGCGGCGCTGCGCGCTCGGATGACCATCGGTTCCGGGATGCCGAACTCCCGGAGCCGGCGGATCGCCCGCTCGGTCGTCTCCACCTGTTCGAGGAACGTGATGACCAGGTACACGCGGCCGTCATACCGGAAGACCGCGCTTCCTGTCCCCCGTTACTCGTTGCCGCCCGGCTGCGCGGGCTCTTCCGGCGTCGCCGCCGGAGCGGAGGTGCCCTCGGACGCGGGGGGATTCCCGGCCTGGCCCTCCATGGCGGCGCGGGCGGCGCGCTTGCCCTCTTCGATCAGCTTCTTGACCTTCTGCCCGCCCTTGCGGCCGATCTCCTCATAGAAGTTCGGACCGCGGGTGGCCTTGACGCGATCGCCGCCCTTCTTGCCGATCTCCTCATAGAACTTCGCGCCGCGCTCGGCCTTCACGGTCTCGCCGCCCTTGCGGCCGATCTCCTCGTAGAAGGAGCGTCCGCGCTCGGCCTTCACCGTCGCTCCGCCCTTGCGGCCGATGGTCTCGTAGAACTCGCGACCGCGCTCGTTGCGGACCGTCTCGCCGCCCTTACGCCCGGCCTCAGCCACCGTCATGCTGCCCTTGTTGTCCTTGTCCGACATGTCCGTGTCTCCTCTCGTGACTGCCCAACCCCGTCCGCGCCTTGGTGTCCCTTGCCTGAAACCTTGGGACGGAAGCGCCCCGATGCAAGCAAGCTCCGTACACCGCCAGCCGTTCTCTCCTGACATTGCATGCATAATCCCCAAGGATTTCGCGCGCTTGTCAGGCCTGCTGGGCATCCGGACGGGACGGGTGATTGCCCGGCAGGACGCTCTCGTTGTTCACAACAATTCAGCCCACGTTGCCGATTCCCTGCTCGGATCCCACCTTGTGCGCAACGCCTGACACATCGGTCCGGCGGGTGTGGGGGAGGTTCTTTTGGCGAGCGTCAGGAGTGGGCTGAAGACCTGGTTGCGGATCCTCGCGCCCATGGTCGTCTCCATTGGCGGTCTGGTGATGCTCCGGCTGTTGGGGCCGGACTTCATCGATCAGCGCACCATCCGGGAGCTGCTGCTCCCCCTGGGCGACTACGCCCCCGTGGCGTACGTGGCCTTCCTGGCCGTGCGGCCCCTGACGCTCCTGCCCGGTCAGGTCCTCACCGCGGTGGGTGGGATGATGTTCGGAACCCTCGCCGCCACGCTCTATTCACTAACGGGCAGCTTCCTGTCCGCCACCCTGCTCTACTTCGTTGCTCGCAAGCTGGGCACGCGGCCCATGCAGCGGCTGTGCGGCAGCAAGTACCCGGCCATCGCCAAGGCGGCGCGGCGGCACGACTTCCAGTTCACGTTCCTGGCGTGCCTCAATCCCTTGTGCCCCACGGACATCATGCTGATCGCCGGAGCGGCGAGCGGCGCGCGCTTCTGGCCCTCCGTGCTGGGCGTGGTGTTGGGCACCATCCCGGGCACCTTCCTCACCGCGCAGTTCGGCAGTGGCCTGGCGCAGGGCCGCACGGTGATGACCGCCGTGTCCGCCGTGGGCATGGTGGTGTCGCTGGTGCTGGGCGTCATCTTCGGCCGCCGGTTCTACAAGGAGGTCAACGGGGCGTCGGTGGAGGTGCCCGCGCCCGAAGCGGAGGCCCCGCGCGGCCTGCCCGCCACGAAGGAAGCGCTCAACCCGCAGTGACGGTGCGCAGCTCCTCCACCAGGTGTTGGAGGAGCGCGCGGACGCGGGGGAACGCAACTTCACGGGCCAGATGCGGATAACCTACCCAGACCCACTGCCCCCGGTGGCTGGAGGTTCCCATGAGCACGATCGACCGCACCCGTTCCCTCGCCGTGCCGTCCTCCACTTCGAAGACGGCCGCGGAGCCGCTCGCGAAGAAGCCGGTGGCGCATCAGCTCGCGTTCCAGAAGTCCTCCTTCGAATCCTCGCCGGCGCAGAAGAACAGTCTGCTGGGCGGCCTCATTGACGCGGCGGTGGGCGGCATCAAGGACATCCCCCGCTTCGTGGAGATGGGCGCGAACGTCTTCAACGCGACCACGGTGAAGGAGATCACCAGCCTCTTTGGCGGCGCGAAGCCGGACCGCGCGCAGGATGGCATGTTCGTGGGCGCGGGCGGCAAGGTGCTCCCGGCGACGACGAAGCTGGGCGACGTGCCGGGCATCACGCCGAAGAACAACCCGAACCCGGACAAGACGATCCTCTACGTCAACGGCATCATGACGCCGACGGCGGGCCAGGTGAGCGAGATGCAGGCGCTGGCGAACAGCTCCGGCGCGAAGGTGGTGGGCATCCACAACGCGACCGAAGGACTGGTGAAGGACCTGGGCCAGTGCGTGACGGACAAGCTGGACAAGGGCAAGAACCCCGCCGTGGACACGCTGGCGGACACGCTCTACTCGGAGCTGAAGGCCGGCCGCGACGTGCACCTGGTGGGCTACAGCCAGGGCGGCCTCATCACGGCGCGCGCGCTGAACGACGTGGCGAAGCGGCTGCGCGTGGAGGACGGGCTGTCCCCCGCGCAGGTGGAGGCGAAGCTGAGCCACCTGCAGGTGGAGACCTTCGGCGCGGCGTCCACGAAGTACCCGGACGGCCCGCGGTACGTGCACTACGTCAACAACGCGGACCCGGTGCCCACGCTCACCGGCCTGGGCGGCGACGTGGATCCGCTGGCCTTCCTGAAGGACGCGGGCAAGGGCGCGGTGGTGCACCGCTTCACCGACGGCAACCTGAACCCCCTCAGCAACCACATGCTGGACACGCTGTACCTGAAGCACCGCGTGGACTTCGACCAGGCCCGGCAGAACCAGTTCTAGTTCCAGGGCATGAGGCGCCGGGCCGCGGCTAGGATGCCGCGCCCATGAAGCCCTTCCCTGTCGCAACCGCCCTCACCATCGCCGGCTCGGACAGCGGCGGTGGCGCGGGCATCCAGGCCGACCTCCGCACCTTCTCCTTCCACCGCGTGCACGGCACCAGCGCCGTGACGGCCATCACCGCGCAGAACACGCGAGGCGTCACGCGCGTGGACCTGCTCCCGCCCGAGTCCGTCACCGCGCAGGTGGACGCCGTCGCGTCGGACATGCGCGTGGACGCGGTCAAGGTGGGCATGCTGGCCCAGCGCCCGCTGATAGAAGCCGTGGCGGAGCAGCTGGCCCG
Source organism: Corallococcus sp. CA049B (assembly GCF_003611685.1). Lineage (NCBI taxonomy): Bacteria > Pseudomonadati > Myxococcota > Myxococcia > Myxococcales > Myxococcaceae > Corallococcus > Corallococcus sp. CA049B. Next base: position 32,220 of record NZ_RAWC01000072.1, read on the forward strand.
CGTGTCGCTGGGCCCCATCGTGGTGGACCCCGTGATGGTGTCCCGCGCGGGCTCGCAGCTCATCGACGATGAGGCGGTGGAGGCGCTGCGCTCGCGCATGCTGCCCCTGGCGGCCATCCTCACGCCCAACCGCCATGAGGCGAAGCTGCTCGCGGGCATGGACATCCAGACGCTGGAGGACATGCGCGAGGCGGCCCGGCGCATCCACGCCCTGGGCTCCCGCGTGGTGCTGGTGAAGGGCGGCGGCATGCCGGGCGCGCTGCGCGGCACGGACGTGTGGTTCGACGGGACGCGGATGGAGACGCTGTCCGTGGCCCCCGTGGACACGCCGAACACGCACGGCACCGGCTGCACGCTGTCCGCCGCGATCGCCGCGAGGCTCGCGCTGGGCACCCCGCCGCTGGAGGCCGTGCGGCTGGCAAAGGAGTACGTCACGTCCGCCCTGCGCTATCCGCTCGCCGTGGGCCACGGGAACGGCCCCATCGGCCACTTCTTCCCGCTGATTCATGATTGAAATGCAATTAATTACATGTAATCGCAGACATCGCGACAGTGAAACATGTATTTTATTGATACATGTTTCATCAGGTGTGCCGCGACCCACTGAAAATACAATCATGTAGGCATGGTGGCCCTGTTCGGGCAGGTAGATGTGGGTCCTGATCGCCATTGTCCACCGACAAACGGCGCACCCCTCCCACCTGATCGCTGTTTCATGTAGGCATGGCCGATCAGAAACCCAGGACTGCTCGACCGTTCAGGCCGAGGACCACTGAAAATGGCTAAAAGTCTGTTCAGTGCCTGTTCAGGCGCCTGAGCGGGTCCGGAAAAAACCACGGAAAGACCGTTCAGTGCTTCGTCGCCCCGGAATCGAGCCCGTCGATGCCCGGCAGCCGCTGCGCGAGCAGCCCGAGCAGCTCTTGGGTGGACAGGCGGGCGGCGGCGTCCTTGCCCTCCAGCACGCCGGCCACCAGGGCCCGCTTCTGATCGTGGAGCGAAAGCATCTGCTCCTCGATCGTCCCGCGCGCCACCAGCCGGTAGACCGTGACGGGGCGCTGCTGGCCGATGCGGTGGGCGCGATCAGAGGCCTGATCCTCCACGGCGGGGTTCCACCAGGGGTCCAGGTGGATGACGCTGGTCGCGGCCGTCAGGTTGAGGCCGAAGCCGCCCGCCTTGAGTGAAATCAGGAACAGGGGCGCGTCGCCCTCCTGGAAGGCACGCACGCGGTCCGCACGTGCGCCAGCGGGGGTCGAGCCGTCCAGGTACTCGTAGGCGATGCCCTGGGCGTCCAGCACCTCGCGCACCAGCGCCAGGTGGGACGTGAACTGGCTGAACACCAGTGCACGGTGGCCCTCCTCGCGCAGCTCCTGGATGAGCTCCAGGAAGCGCTCCAGCTTGGAGGACTCCAGCTTGGACGCATGGTCGTACAGGCGCGGGTGCGACGCGAGCAGCCGCAGCCGCGTCAGCGCCGCCAGCACCTCGATGCGCCGCTCCTGGTCCTTCATCTTCGCCTTGCGCGTCTCCAGGTCGGACAGGGCCGCCAGGCGCGCGTCCTCGTAGAGCGTCCACTCCGGCGGGGACAGCACGACGGGCACGTGCACGTCCGTGCGCGGCGGCAGCTGCGCCTCCACCTGGCCCTTGGTCCGGCGCAGGAGGAACGGCTGGAGCACCCGGGCCAGCGCGGGCGCGGCCGTCGGGTCCACCTGCTTCTCAATCGGCGCGGCGAAGCGGTTGCGGAACGCCTCCAGGCTGCCCAGCAGCCCCGGGAAGACGACGGCGAAGAGGGCCCACAGCTCGCCCAGGTGGTTCTCCAGCGGCGTGCCGGACAGCGCGAACCGGAAGTCGCCCTGGAGCGCCCGCGCCGCGCGGAAGCGCTGCGTGGCCGCGTTCTTCAGCTGCTGGGCCTCGTCGAAGACGATGGTGGCGAAGCGCAGGGAGGCCAGCCGCTCGATGTCGCGCACGAGCAGGCCGTAGCTGAGCACCAGCACGTCGCGAGGCCCCAGCCGCTCCAGCGTGCCACCCCGGTCCTCCGCGTCGGAGAAGATCGTCACCTTCAGCGACGGCGCGAAGCGCTTCGCTTCATCCCGCCAGTTGAAGGCCACCGACGTGGGGGCCAGCACCAGCGCGGGCCCGTGCTTCGCGCGCTCCAGCAGCACGGCCAGGGCCTGCACCGTCTTGCCCAGGCCCATGTCGTCCGCGAGCACCCCACCCGCGTTCCACGACGCCAGCCGCGTGAGCCAGCGGAAGCCTTCGAGCTGGTAGTCGCGCAGCTCCGTCTTGAGCGCCGCGGGCACCCGGGGCTTCAGCTCCTTCGCCGCGAAGATGCGCTCGACCAGGGTCTTCCATGAAGCATCCGCGTCGATGAGCGCGCCCGCGGTGCCCAGCCCCGCCAGGGCCTCCGCGGCGGACGGGCCCACCTCCAGGCCGTGCTTCGACAGGTACGCGTGATCCGCCAGCTTCTCCAGCTGCTCGCGCAGCGCCGCTTCGATCTCCACCCACGTGCGCGCGTCCACCTGGACGAAGCGCTCCTTGCGCCGGGCCGCGTCCAGCAGCCGCGCCAGCTCCACCCGCTCGCCCTCCACGGCCAGCCCGCCCAGCACGCCGAACCACTCGCGCTTGCGCTCCAGGACGACCTTCAGGTCGCCCGCGCCCCGCTTGGGGACGAGCCGCATGGACGCGCCCACCCACTCCAGCTCCGGCCGGGGCTCCATCTCCGCGCACGCGGCCAGCACCGCCAGCCCGCCCTGCGCGCTGTGGAAGAGGAAGCAGAACGGCAGCTCCTGCGGCTCCGCCGTCTGCAAGGGCAGCCGGGCCTGGAGCGCCGCGGCCGCGGTCAGCTCGCGCCCGAAGTCGCGCACCGCGTGAAAGGACCGCGTGTCGCGCCGCACGTGCACGTCGCGAGGCCCCTCGCCGGGCAGGTACGCGGGGCCGTCCGGCAGCGCGCGCAGCCGCAGCTCCAGCCGCACCGCGCCCCCGGGCTGTCCTTCCAGCCGGAGCACCGGGAGCTGCTGAGGCGCGATGGATTCCCCCATCACGCTGCGGGGCATGGCCACCGGCAGGCGCACGGAGAGCTTCGACAGGTGCTCCAGCAGCGCCCCGTGACTCTCCGGGGGAAAGGCGTTGCCGTGCCGCTGGAGCACCGCGGCCATGGCGCGCACCTCCGGGCTCACGTCCAGCACCGTGAGCACGTGCGCGCCTTCGTCCCAGAGGAACACCGCGTCCTCGGGCTTCGCCTTGCGCACGCGCTCCAGCAGCGGCGCGGGCAGCACGGCGCCGTCCACGCCCGCGTTCACCAGCACGGTGCCGCCCCGGTCCTCGGCGACCAGGCCCACCTTCTCGCGCTCGATGCGCACGGGGAGGTCCTGCGTGCCCTCCAGCGACAGGCGCGGATGATCGATCAGCTCGAAGAGCAGCGCGCGTGACGCGGGGGCCGTGCTGTCGGAGAGCAGCGCGGCGATGCGCGAGTCCGCGGGGGAAAGCTGCGAGCCGTACTCCTGCAACAGCTTGCGCCGGGTGACCTTCGCCCCCGTCGTGCGCACGCCCTTCTTCGTGCGCCGGTGCACGTAGGGCGCGACCTCCACGCCGTACCCTTCGATGACGTCCAGCCGCCAGGAGAGCTCCACACCCCCGCCGCCGCCCGGGCTCTCCTCCACCGCCCGCTCCAGCGCGCGCAGCGTCCGGGCCCACGCGGGCCGCACCAGCTCCTCCAGCGTCTCGCCGAAGTCCTCCGTCCAGCGCTGCCGCAGCCACAGGAGCGCCGTGTCCACCGCCGCCAGCTGGTGCACGCAGAACGTGGCGCCGCACGAACAGTCCACCGTCACGCCGGAGGGACTGAACGTCAGCCGCGCCTCGGCGAGGATGAAGCCCGAGCCCGGCGGGGACACCGGCAGCTCGGAGATGCGCGCCTCCTTGAGGCGGAAGCCCGGCAGGTCCGGATCCTCCACCAGCGCCTCTTGGGACAGCGCGCGCTCCGGACGCGGCGCGATGCCCGGAGGCACGCGGGCGCGCCACGCCAGCAGCATCCCGTGGACCGTGTGCGTGCGCTCGTCCGCCGGGGGCACGAGCCGCTCCGCGACGGAGGCCCGGGCCTCGATGGCGCCCTGCCGCTCGTCCTCCACGTAGCGCCAGGCGAGCTTCGGCAGCAGGTCCCGCATGCGCGGCGTGGGCAGCATCTCCGCCGTCCAGCGGTCGAGCGTGTCCTGGGCCAGCACCTCCACCAGCCGGCGGCGGGAGATGACCGCGCGCACCTGCGGCAGGTACGCGGCCTCCACGCGAGGCGTGAGCAGCGCCAGGCTCAGGCGCGACAGGTGCTCCAGGCCCTCCGACCGCAGCCACGCGCGCAGGTCCGCCTCCGTCTGGAAC
>NZ_RAWC01000073.1:0-36565 GCF_003611685.1 Corallococcus sp. CA049B
GAAGGAGTCCCCGTGAACCCCCGCAACGAAACCACGAACCCCGAGTCCCCCGTCGCCCCCGCGCTCCTCGCGGCGGCCTCCAACGCCGCGGTCCCCGGCGCGTCCACCGGGACCGGTGAACACCCGGTGCCCGCCCTGTCCGACGTGAGCCCCGCCGACTGGCGCGAGGCCAGCCGGCGGCTCTTGGCCAAGGCCCTGGGCGAATGGAGCTTCGAGGAGATGCTCAAGCCCGTCGAGGACGGCGGCGAGGGCCGCTACCGCGTGGACCTGGGCAGCGGCACGTCCTACCAGTTCCGCGCACGGCCGGGCGCCTTCGGCTGGATGCAGGTGGACCCCGCGTCCATCACCCGCAGCGCCACCGGCATGCTGGGCAACAGCATCGCGGAGCCCGCCTGGGACGCGCTCCAGTTCCTCGCGGACGCCGCGTCCACGCTGAACACCGACGCGTCCACGCTGGCCACCTACTTCAACGAGCTGTCCTCCACGCTGGCGGTGGACGCGGCCCGCATCACGCACGGCGGCCACACCGCCGCCCAGATGCGCGGGCTGGGCCACACCGAGCTGGAGTGCCACATGACGGGGCACAACTGGCTGGTGGCGAACAAGGGCCGCGTGGGCTTCTCCGCGTCCGACGTGCGCCGCTACGCCCCGGAGGCGCGCCAGCCGGTGCGGCTGCGCTGGGTGGCGGTGCACCGGGGGCTGGCGGAGTTCCGCGGCACGTCGGAGCTGTCCGAGCAGGCCATCCTGGAGCGCGAGCTGGACGCGGCGACGCGCGCCCGCTTCACCCGCGTCCTCACCTCCCTGGACCTCAAGCCGGACGCCTTCGTGTGGATGCCCGTGCACCCGTGGCAGTGGGAGCACGCGGTGCAGGTGCTGCACGCGGCGGACGTGGCGCAGCGGCGCATCGTGCCCCTGGGCGAGAGCCCGGACGAGTACCTGCCCGGCCAGTCCATCCGCACCATGGCCAACATCACCACGCCGGGCCGCTATGACGTGAAGCTGCCGCTGCGCATCCTCAACACGCTGGTGTGGCGCGGCATCCCTCCGCACTGCACGCTGGGCGCGCCCGTCGTCACGCAGTGGCTCAAGTGCCTGCTGGACAGCGACCCCTTCCTCACGGACACCTGCCGCACGGTGTTCCTGGGCGAGGTGGCCTCCGTGACGGTGCGCCACCCGTACCTCTCCAAGGTGGCGGAGGTGCCCTACCAGCACCTGGAGACGCTGGGCTGCATCTGGCGCGAGCCCGTCGCCGCGCGGCAGGACGCCTCCGAGCGCGTGCGCACCTTCGCGTCGCTCTTGCACGTGGACAACCAGGGCACGGCGTTCGTCGCGGAGCTGGTGCGCGCGTCGGGCCTGGGCGCGGAGGCGTGGCTGCAGCAGCTGTTCGACACGCTGCTCATCCCCATCATGCACGTGCTGTATCGCTACGGCATCACCTTCAACCCGCACGGGCAGAACACGCTCCTGGGCTTCGACGGCGACGACGTGCCCCGCCGGCTGTACCTGAAGGACTTCGTGGACGACGTGTGCGTGTCCTTCACGGACGTGCCGGAGCGCGGCCCGGAGCCGGACGGCCATGACCACGTGCTGCCGCGCAAGCACCCGTCGGTCATCCGCCAGCACGTGGTGGATCAAATCTTCGTGGGCCACTTCCGCTACCTGGCGCCGCTGTGCGAGGAGCAGCTGGGCGTGCCGGAGCAGGCCTTCTGGCGTCAGGTGCGCAGGACCATCCTGGCCTTCCACCAGAAGAACCCGGAGCTGCGCGAGCGCTTCGCCGAGTACGACCTGCTGGTGCCGCGCATCCCGCGCTACGCGCTCAACCGGGACCGCATCGTCGTCACCCGCTACACCGACCGGGCCCTGCGCCACGCGCTGTACCCGAACGGGACGCTGCCCAACCCGCTCGCGCAGGACTGACGCCGCGCGGGGGAGCGGGCCGCTTCCTCAGAAGTCCGCCGTCAGCTTGACGGACAGGAAGCGGCCCGGCCGCTGCACGCCGAAGAAGTCGTAGGCCTTCGCGTTCGTGAGGTTGAGCACCTCCAGCGTCCCGCCCAGGCGGGGGGAGCCCTCGCGCACGTAGGAGAGCGCCAGGGAGTGGATGAGCTGCGCGTCCACCTCCTGCTTGTACTGGCGCAGGCCCTGGCTCTCCCAGCCCCGGAAGAACCCGTGCACGTAGCGCGAGGTGAAGCCCAGGGACGCGACGTCGGTGGGCTTGAACAGCGCGCGCCGCTGGAGCCGCGCTGACGCGTTGGCGAAGAGCCACGGGCGGTTGGGGATGCGGTCGCCGTCGAAGGCCGCGAAGGCGCCCGCGCCGCCCGCGTTGCGGAAGTCCTGCCAGGTCGCGTTGGCGTCCAGCGCCAGCCAGTCCCCCGGCACCGTCCACCCCGCGGACGCCTCCACGCCCAGCGAGCGCGCCGCGTAGACGTTCTCGTAGCTGAGGGTGGTGTCGTTGCCCAGCAGCACGATGAGCTGATCCGCGAAGCGGGCGAAGCCGCCCACGCTGCCGCGGAAGTGGCCCAGCCCGGTGCCCAGGTCCTCCAGCGCCAGCTCCAGGTTCGCGTTGTGGCTGGCCTCGGGCCGCAGCGCCAGGTTCGCGGCCACCAGGACGCCGTCCCCGAACAGCTCGTCCGGGCCGGGCAGGCGCGTGGTGTATTCGTAGGACGCCTTGGCCAGCAGCCCGTGCGGCAGGAACAGCCGCAGGCCGTCGCCCACGCCCAACCGTTCGCTGGCCTGGTCGCGGCGCACGACGTCGCCCGCGGCGAGCACCTCCTCCGACGCGGAGCGCATCACGTAGCCCTTCACGAAGGCCACGTTCTTGAGCAGCCCGTCCGCCAGCATGGCCTCGTGCTCCAGGCCGCCCACCAGCGTGAGCAGGTTCCTGCGCGCGTCGAGCGGATCCCTCTGCCCGGTGTCCTGCTTGAGCCGGTCCTGCCCCTGGCGGCTCACGAAGGTGGGCGCCAGCGTGAAGCGCAGGCGCTGTGACTCCGACAGCTCGTAGCCCGCGTGGAACCGCGCCAGGGCGCTGTGCTGCCAGAGCGTCTGGTCCGTGGGCGTGGCGCCCAGCTCGCCCGGCTGGCGGCGCTCCGTCACGGGGGTGCCGTACCAGTCGTAGACGAACATCGACGTGTCGCGGAAGTCGGTGTCCCGGCGGCTGTAGCCGCCCACGGCCTCCAGCCGCAGCCTCCCGGACCCCAGCCCGCCCCGGGCCCAGGTGGCCAGCGCGCCATAGCTGGATTCGGAGGAGAGCGCCTCGCCGTAGGGCACCGTCATCACCACGTTGTGCTGGAGCTCCTTGCGGTAGCGCGACCCGAACGCGCGCAGCGACAGGCGCTCCGCGAAGGGCTTGTCGACGACGCCCAGCTCCAGCCCGGCGCCTCCCGCGGCGAAGCCGTCATGGAAGCGCGGCACGCGGGCCGGCTGGAGCCGCCCCCGGTCGTCCGGCACCTCCACGTCCACCGCGTAGTCGTTGCGCGCGAAGTCCCCGAAGGCGTGGCCGCGCAGGAACACGCCGCTCGGGCCCAGCCGGTACTGGCCGGAGACGGAGCCCCGGTACGTGTCGAACGAGCCCGCCTGCAGCGACGCGGACAGGCCGTCCTTCTCATTGCCGTCCGACGAGACGAGGTTCACCGCGCCGCCCAGCGCGTCCGCGCCGAAGCGCACGGGCACCACGCCCCGGTACACCTCCACGCGCTTGAGCAGGTTGACCGGCACGTTGGCGATGCCCAGCCCGAAGCCCGCGAGCTCCAACGGAACGCCGTCCAGGAAGAAGCGGACCTGCTCCCCCGTGAAGCCGTTGAGCGAGAAGCGGGCGTTGGACCCCAGGCCGCCGGTGCGCTGCACGCTGACGCCGCTGTTGCGGCTGAGCACCTCGCCCAGGTCCGCCGTCTGCTGCTTCGCGGCCTCCAGCTCCACCACGCGGACCGACTCCGCGGACAGGGCCCGCTCCTCCGACTTGCTCAGCTCCCGGCCCGTCACGCCGATGGTGGTCCCCATGTCGAGGGCCACCTCCAGCCGGGCCTCCACCTGCGTCCGCTGCCCCGCCGACACCTGGACGCGCCAGGCGCGCGGCTCGCAGCCGGGGACGTAGACGTGCAGCTCGTAGTCGCCGGGGCTCAGCCCCTTCACCTGGAAGCGGCGGCGCGCGTCCATCCGCGGCGCCCGGGTGTTCCCATCCGGCTCCAGCAGGAGCAGCTCCGCCTTCCCCAGGTCCCCGTCCGCGCACGCGGTCAGCTGGCCCGAAAGCTCGCCCACGGCCGGCGTGGACACCCCCGCGTCCTGCGCCAGCGCGGGCACCGACAGGCACAGGGCCAGCGCCCCCAGGGCCCGCTTCCAGCCCACGCGCGAACGGGGGAGACACACGGGCGAAGCGGAACGGCCGGAGAGGATGGACATGGTGCGGGGAACAAGCCGCGAGACGCGCGGGAAGCAAGACCTGGAGGACATTCAGCGCCCTTCGTGCGCCGGAACGCCCAGCGGTGCGACCCGGGCCCCGCCCGGGTCGTGGGGGGCGATGCGCCCGATGGCCCAGGCGGAGAGGAGGAACGCGGCGCCCAGGGCCGCGAGCCCCAGGTCCACGAAGAACACGAAGGGCGAACCCGCGGGGTCGAAGACGCGCCGCAGGTTTCGCCACGCATCCAGCCAGGGCAGCACCAGCAGGACTCCGCCGGACAGGCCCAACAGCCACCGCGCCCAGCCCCGGGCGCGGGGATACACGAGCCCGCCGAGCACGCTGGCGCACCAGGCCCCGAAGAAGACGCGGTGCTCCCACTCCACCCGGTGGGGCAGCGCGTCCGGCAGCAGCTGGTTCGCCAGGAAGACCGCCGCGAGCGCGAACGCCGCGCCCCCACAGCCGCCCGCCGTCAGCCGCGCGAGCGCCACGTCCACCCGGCGCATGGAGCGCGCCCGCCGCTCCAGCCACACCAGGTTGCCCGTCACCACGCACAGCGCGCTGAAGAGCCCCAGGAGCGCGTATGCGAGCCGCAGCCCCATGCCCGAATAGAGGCCAGAGTGCAGCACGTAGGCCCCCTCCAGCAGCTTCGCGGACGCGCTCGGCCCACCGGCCCGCCGCACGTGCAAGAGCTGCCCGTCGCCCGCCACCCGCACGGTGGTGAACTCGGCGAGCCCGTCACGCGCGGAGCCCCGGACGTCCGCGTAGGCGGACGCGTCCCCCAGGTTGCGCAGGCTGAAGCGGTAGTGGCGCACGTCCGGCAGCGCCTCGCGGGCCCGGGCCAGGATGGCGGCCACCCGGGGCGCGGGCGCGGCCTGTCCGGAGGGCTTCGCGCCGCGCGGATAGCCCAGCGTCTGAAGCCCCGCGTCCACGTCGCCCTGGAACGCCGTGCGCACCACCACCGGCTGAAGCACCGCGGCGTTCAAGCAGATGATGGCCGCCGTCCAGGCCATCATCGCCTGGAAGGGCGTCCCCACGCTCCCGAGCACCTTGTGCAGGTCGCCCCACACCGTGCGCAGCGCCTCGCGCGGACGGAAGCGGACCAGCTCCCGGCGCAGCCGCCCCAGCTGGATGATGAGCCCCGTGCCCACCACCAGCAGCAGCACCACCGCCACCAGGCCGGCCAGGGCCATGCCCCCGGGCAGCGGATAGAGGAAGTGCGCGAGGAACAGGAAGTAGCCCAGGTCGCTGCGCTCCGGCACCTCCTCGCCGGTGGCCGGCTCCACCCAGACGGCCTGCTTCTCGCCGCCCGCGGCCCGCCACTCCAGCCGCATCCACGGCGCGTACGGCGCGGGCAGGTCCACGTCCAGCGTGGCGGGCCCGTCCCTGCCCACGCGCGCGTCCAGCCATGCCTGGAGCGTGGCCAGCGCTCGCGGCTCGTCGGCGGCGACGGGCGCGCGCAGGCGCGGCTGCTGCCAGGGCACCAGCTCATGGCGGAACAACGACGCGACCCCGAGCAGGAACATGCCCACCAGCAGGACCGACGCCACCGCGCCCGCCCACGCATGCGCCTCCCACAGCAGGCGATACGTGTCGGAGCGCAGCTTCACGGCAGCGCCCTCCACAGCAGCAGCAGGGACACGCAGCAGGTCAGCGCGACCCCCGCCCACGCCCGGGCCTCCGAGCGGGCCAGCAGCGCCGCGCACGGGGCCGCGGCCATCAGCGGCGCGACCGCGACGCACGCCACCAGGTAGCGCACGTCCGGGGACACGGGCACCACGGCGGACAGGGCGAGCGAGGCCAGCAGCGCCGCCAGCGGCGCACCCACCGCCGCCGCCAGCACCCAGCGCCACCCCGGGCGGGCCCGCGTCCCCGCCAGGGTCACGACACCCGCTCCAGCATCCCCAGCACCAGGCCGACCGGGAGCAGCAACCCCATCACCCACACCGGCTTGCGCGCCAGCGGCGTCAGGATGGCGAGCAGCGAGCCCGCGGCCATGACGTACGCCATGGCCGCGCCCACCGCCGCGCCCGCGGAGACGCTTCCCCGGAGCGACGCGGCGAGCCCACCCAGCAGCAACGCCAGTCCCGCCCCGTTCAGGAACCAGGGCGCGCGCGGGAAGTCCTGCCACCGTCCGGTGTGCCGGCACCACCACGCACCATAGAGACACACCACGCCGAGCCACAGCAGCGAGGGAGCCAGGATGTCCATGCAGCGCACCTCATGGGCCAGGGGCGCCGCGCGGCGCCCGGCGGAAGGCTCGAACTAACGGATGCGGGCGATGTCCAGCGCGAAGCCCGGGAAGGTCAAGCGGGGCTGCGGCGTGCCGCCCGACAGGTCCACCATGGACGACGTGGAGTAGTCCGCCGCGCTCTGGGTGATCAGCAGCTGGGAGCCCGCCACGAAGGTGAAGCCGCTGTAGGCGCCCAGCTCGCCCGGGGCCCGCACCGGGTCCTTCAGCGTGGCGAGCGGCATCCGGTACCAGCTCCACCCCTTGCTGTACCAGTCCGCGTAGGTGGTGCCCGGCGCCGTCGGGGTGACGCTCGTGTCCGCCACCTGGAGCCACGCGGTGCCGTCCTCGGTCAACGCGATGACGGCGCCCACCTTGCCCGCGCCCAGCGCGGGGGCCACGCTGCCCACGAAGTCCGCGTCGAACGTCTTCTGCCCCGGCGAGATGCGCAGGAAGCAGTCCTGCTGGCCGAACTCGCCGGCGCCCTTGACCGCGTAGCCCAGGCCGTTCACCACGCCGCTGAAGAAGTAGAGCGAGTCTCCCTGGCGCCCCACCTTCAACAGGTCGCGGCAGCGCTCGTCGCGCGTCCAGGTCAGCTCGTCCGTCGCCGTGTCCACGCGCACCAGCACCGTGCCCGGCAGCGACCCGTCATAGGTGGACGTGGACCAGCCCAGCGCGAAGAACGCCTCGCCGTCACGGCCAATCCACTGGCTCAGCGCCGTGACGTACCCCTGCCGGATGAGCTCCGCCGGCAGCTGCAGGGTCTTCTCGATGGACATCTCCGCCGGGTTCCAGACGATGACCAGGCCCTGCGCGTCATCCTTGTAATAGGCCTTCGTCTCGCTAACGAAGTGCACCGCCTGCGCGCCCATCCGCTTCACGCCCAGGTTCTGGAAGGAGATGCTCTGCCCCGCCACCAGCGCGCCGTCGCGCACCTCGTAGCGGGTGATGGTGGGGGCCTCTCCCGCGCCAATGGCGAAGAAGCCCACGCCCTTCGCCGCGTAGAGCCGCGGGCGCCCCGGCAGCTCCAGCGACTTCGCGTAGTCCAGCGTCCTGGAGCCCTCCAGGGAGTCCACCAGGGTGAAGTAGTTCGTCCGGCTCCCGTTCGTCTCCACCGCGGAGTGGACCAGGTACAGCTCACCCTCCTGTGGCCCCGGCTGCTCCTCCTGCTTCGGGTCGTCCCCACCACACGCGCCCAGCACCAGGGCGGCACACGCCAGCAGGCCCCGCGCAACACTGCCCATGCCAGCCCTCGGCGCTCCCAGCATCACGTGCTCCTCGGACGAACGGGGTTCGTCGACTCCTGAAATTGACACTCAGTTTCAAAATTATCGGCGAGGCCCGGGGAGTAGCCCGCCCGGCCGCCCCCTGTCAATTCCTCGCGCCGGCATGCGCGGGCCCCCAGGCGTTGGCGAACCATCATTCGTCCGGCCAGCTGCTTGCCCTTGAGGCAACCCCTCGTGGCTTCGGGTATTTTCCGTGGCGCTCGTGCCCGAGACGTCGAACAGTCTCCACGCGCCCCGGTGAGAGGGTTCACCGAAATTGCAGTGGCTAAAGGCACCGGGATTTCGTTATGCACCGGCCCGGCGTCACCGGCCCGTCGGTGCGATTCTCAGGGGGAGCCGTAACCCTCTGGAATCAGGGCAGTTGATGTACTGGCACGGTGGCTGCAATACCCGTAGCAACCCACAACCTCTGGGGTGGACCACGGTGGCCCGCCCCCCATCCCCAAGGAGTCGAATCCCATGCTGACCGTTGGCGACAAGCTTCCGAACTTCAAGCTGAAGGGCACCGTGAGCCTGGAGAAGAACAAGGAATTCCAGGACATCTCCAACGACACGTACAAGGGCAAGTGGACGGTCCTGTTCGCGTGGCCGAAGGACTTCACGTTCATCTGCCCGACGGAGATCGCGGAGTTCGGCAAGCACAACAAGGACTTCCAGGACCGCGACGCGCAGGTGCTGGGTCTGTCCACCGACAGCGAGTTCGTGCACCACGCGTGGCGCACGCACCACCCGGACCTGAAGAACCTGCCCTTCCCCATGCTGGCGGACATCAAGCGCGAGCTGTCCAGCGCGCTGGGCATCCTGCACAAGGAGGAGGGCGTGGCCCTGCGCGCCACGTTCATCGCGGACCCCGAGGGCATCATCCGCCACGTGTCCGTGAACGACCTGTCCGTGGGCCGCAACGTCAAGGAGACCGTCCGCACGCTGGACGCGCTCCAGACCGACGAGCTGTGCCCGTGCAACTGGCAGAAGGGTGAGGAGACCCTCACCTCCAAGCTGCAGAAGGCGGGGTAAGGCACCATGGTTTCGCTCGAAGTCGTCCGCAGCGAGCTCGCGGACGCCCACAAGGACACCCGCCTCAACCTCTCCGCCGTGTTGGAGGGGGGCAGCCTCACCCCCGAGCAGCGCTGGGGGACGGCCGTGGCATGCGCCTTCGCCGCCCGGAACGAGCGGCTGAAGGAGGCCATCCTCAACGAGGCGAAGCAGGCACTGGGCGACAAGGCCACGCCGGTCATCGAGGACGCCCGCGCGGCGGCCTCGCTGATGGCGATGAACAACGTCTTCTACCGGTTCCGTCACATGATCGGGAAGGAGTCGTACGCGACCAAGCGGGCCGGGCTGCGGATGAACCGGCTGGCCCAGGTGCTGACCAACAAGGTGGACTTCGAGCTGGTCTGCCTCGCGGTCAGCGCCATCAACGGCTGCGAGATGTGCATCCAGTCGCATGAGAAGGTCGTGCTGGAAGGCGGCCTGAGCGAGGAGCACGTGCACGATGCGGTCCGCATCGCGAGCGTCATCCACGCGGCGGCGGTTGGACTGGAGTCCTAGTCCCCTCGTCGTTATCTCCGAGTCGTGACTGGCGCCCTCCGGTGGAAGACACCGGGGGGCGCTGTCTTTTCTCTTCGACGTCCCACCCTTCACCCGAAAGGAACGTGTCCGTCATGGCCCTCTACAAGAGCCCGAGTCCCCTCTCCGAGCAGGCCCGCACCGCCATCGCCGCCACCCTCAACGAGCGGCTCGCGGACGGGTTGGACCTGCACTCGCAGATCAAGGTCGCCCACTGGAACATCAAGGGCCCGCAGTTCGCCGCGCTGCACCCGCTGTTCGAAACCTTCGCGGTGAGCCTGGCCAACCACAACGACTCCATCGCGGAGCGCGCGGTGACGCTGGGCGGCCGCGCGTACGGCACCAGCCGCCACGTGGGCAAGAGCAGCCGCCTGCCGGAGTATCCGCAGGAGACCTCGCGCGACCTGGAGCACGTGAAGCTGCTGGCCGAGCGCATCGAGGTGTACCTCAACGGCCTGCGTGAGAGCCGCGCGGCGGTGGAGGGTCACAAGGACACGGACACGGTGGACCTCTTCACCGGCATCATCACCGAGTTCGAGAAGCACGCTTGGTTCCTCCGGGCCTCCCTCGAAGGCTAGGGGCTGCGCCGGAGCAGGGGGCGCGCTAGCGTGTCGTCCGTGAGCGACAGCGTCCCCCTGCATGCGTTTCGCACCGTGCCCCGCACGGGCGTCATCTTCGTCACCGCCGAGGCCACGCGCCGCGGCTACCGTCCCGGCGACCCGGACTGGTGCAACCTGGGCCAGGGTCAGCCGGAGACGGGGGACTTGCCCGGTGCCCCGTCGCGCGTGCACTCGGTGACGGTGGACATGGCGGACCAGGAGTACGCGCCCGTCGCGGGCCTCTGGGAGGTGCGGGAGGCCATCGCGGGGCTCTACAACCGGCTCTACCGCAAGGGGATGCCCTCCCAGTACAAGGCGGAGAACATCTGCCTGTCCGGCGGCGGCCGCGCGGCCCTCACCCGCGCCGCGGCGAGCCTGGGCCAGGTGAACCTGGGCCACTTCCTGCCGGACTACACCGCGTACGAAGAGCTGCTGGACGTCTTCAAGGCGTTCACCGCCATCCCCATCCTGCTGGAGGGCGAGCGCGGCTACGCCTTCACGCACGACGACCTGCGCCGGGAGATTCAGGGGCGCGGGCTGTCCGCGCTGCTCTTCTCCAACCCGTGCAACCCCACCGGCAAGCTGGTGCAGGGCGAGGAGCTGGCGCGGTGGGTGGGCGTGGCGCGCGAGCTGGAGTGCTCGCTGCTCATCGACGAGTTCTATTCGCACTACATCTGGACGGGCCGCCCGGGCGTGCTGCCGGTGGAGAGCGCCGCCCGGTACGTGGAGGACGTGAACCGCGACCCGGTGGTCCTCTTCGACGGGCTCACCAAGAACTGGCGCTACCCGGGCTGGCGCATGACGTGGACGGTGGGGCCCAAGCAGGTCATCGACACGGTCTCCAGCGCGGGCAGCTTCCTGGACGGCGGCGGCAGCCGGCCCCTGCAGCGCGCGGCGATTCCGCTGCTCCAGGAGGACACGGTGGTGGCGGAGACGCGCGCCATCCACCACACCTTCCGGGAGAAGCGGGACAGGTTCCACTCCCGGCTGGAGCGGCTGGGCATCCGCACGGACCGCGCGCCGGACGGGACGTTCTACGTCTGGGGCAACCTGTCCGGGCTGCCCGCGCCGCTCAACGACGGCATGGCCTTCTTCCGCGCCGCGCTGGAGCACCAGGTCATCACCGTGCCCGGTGAGTTCTTCGACGTGAACCCCGGCAAGCGCCGCGCGCGGGCCTCGCGCTTCCGCAACTACGTGCGCCTGTCCTTCGGCCCGTCGTGGGAGACGCTGGACAAGGCGCTCCAGCGGCTGGAGGCGCTCGTGCTCCAGCACACGCCCGGCGCCATGCCGTGAAGCGAAGCCATCCGGCCCCGAGCGCCTCAGGACTCGGGGGCCGGGCGCGACTGGAACTCCGCGGTGGCCATCACGTGCACCTTCTTGCGGTGGGACACGGGGAAGCCTGGCGCGGCCGTCCGCTTCACGCTGTAGCCGCCTGACGGGGCCATGGGCATCACGTCCTCGTTCCCGCCGCCGTAGCCCCCGCCCCTCGCGCCGAAGGCCTGCGACTCCCAGGTGCGCTCGCAGAAGCGGTGCAGCCCGGCCAGCGTCACGCCCAGCCCGGCCGCCACGCGGCGCGCCTTCTTCACCGACTCGCGGGCCAGCGCCTCCAGCCAGTCCTGCCGGGCCTCCGGTTCGTGCGTGTAGCCCCAGCGCAGCTCGCGCAGCGTCGCCTGCTTCAGGCCGGACAGCGCGGCGAGCACGTCCCCCACCCGGCCCATGTCCACCAGCCGGATGCGCACCGTGTAGAGGGCGGACGAGGAGCGCGTGAGCAGCCCCTCCTGGGTCTCCGCCTGCACCGACTGGAGGGTGAAGGCCGTGGCCGGCACGCCCAGGTCCTCCATGAGGCGCACCAGCGCGGCCACCTCCTTCGCGTTGGCGAAGGCCGCGTTGCCGGTGAAGAACGAGGACGCCTTCACGTCCACCACCGCGTCCACGTGGTCCGCTTCCAGCTCGTGCTCGGCGGACAGCTCCACGACGATGAGTCCCGACTCGGCTGCGGCTCGCTCCGGCATGCGGCTCCCTGGGAGTGACTGGAGCGGCGAGTATAGGCCCGCGACGGACACCGGAGGGCGCGCCTATGCTCCGGCCACGACCATGCGACGCATCCCGTCCCGGCTGTGGCTGTTGTGCGCGCTGTACTTCGTGCAGGGGCTGCCCTTCGGCTTCCAGGTGACGGCGCTGCCCGTCTACCTGCGCACGCGCGGCGTGTCCCTGGCCGCGCTGGGCTTCGCGGGCGCGCTGTCCCTGCCGTGGATGCTCAAGGCGCTGTGGGCGCCCATGGTGGACCGCTACGGCTCCGCGCGCCTTGGGCGCAGGCGTTCGTGGATTCTCCCCATGCAGGCCGGCCTGGCGCTCGCGTGCGCGGGGGCGGCCTTCGCCGCGGGCCAGGACTCGCTGCCGCTGCTGTTGGGCCTCATCTTCGTGATGAACCTCTTCGCCGCGACGCAGGACATCGCGGTGGACGGCTTCGCGGTGGACCTGCTGCGTCCGGAGGAGCTGGGCCTGGGCAACACCGCGCAGGTGGTGGGCTACAAGGTGGGCATGCTCACCGGCGGCGGGCTGCTGGTGTGGGCCAGCGCGAGCATCGGCTGGTCCGGGCTGTTCCTCGTCATGTCGGCGCTGTGCCTGACCGTCTTCACCGTCGTCCTCTTCGTGCGCGAACCTCCTTCGCGCGAGCCCGAAGGCCACGAGTCACCGAAGCTGGACTGGCCCGCGCTCTGGGCCCGCATCAGGTCCGCGCTCACCGTGCCGGGCACCGGGTGGCTCCTGCTCTTCATCGGCACGTACAAGCTGGGCGAGACGATGTCCGACGTCCTCTACAAGCCCTTCCTCGTGGACGCGGGCTTCACACCGGCGCGCATCGGCCTGTGGGTGGGCACCTGGGGCACCGCCGCGTCGCTCCTGGGCTCCATGTGCGGGGGACTCCTCGCCGCGCGCCTGCCACTCTTGCGCGCGGTGGCCCTCACCGGAACCTTGCGCCTGTTGCCGCTCGCGGGGCGGTGGCTGCTCACGCAGGCGGGCGTCAGTGACGCGGGCGTGCTGGGCGTGACGCTCGCCGAGGAGTTCTTCGGCGGCGCGCTCACCACCGTGATGTTCGCGTTCATGATGTCGCGCACGGACCGGAGGATCGGCGCCACGCACTACACGCTCTTGGCCAGCGTGGAGGTCGCGGGCAAGGCCCCCGCGGGGCCGCTGGCGGGCCTGCTCGCGGATCCGAGGTACGGCAACCTGGGCTACGGGAACATGTTCCTCCTGGGCGTCGCGCTGTCCGCCGCGTTCCTCGCGCTGCTCGCGCCCCTGCGCCGCAACACGTCCACGTCCGCGGCACCGCAGCCCGCATCGTGAAAGATTCCAGCCTCGCGACACGCTCCTTCACAGGCGTGTCACGGATGCACGTGTCACAGGAACCTCAGGCGGGCCGTGTCAGGGGGGCGTGGTACTCGCCAGCGCGCTGTTCGCGGTTCTCCCCCTTGAATGAAGAGGTTCCCCATGAAGACCCTGTCGATGAAGTCGCTGCTGGGCGCCCTGATGCTGTTCTCCGCTCCGGCGTTCGCTGACTCCACCACGAGCATCCCCGCCTTCGAGGCGAGCATCGCCACCGCGAAGCTCCCCACCAGCCCCGGCGGCACGACCATCCAGCGCTCGGAGATCCGCAACGCGCTGGACGCGTTCCTCAACGACGCCGGCTATGGCGTGGACACCGCCGAGCGCGCCTACCTCACCACCCGCCTCGGCGACACGCCCTTCCAGCAGTCCATGACGGGCACCGCGGCGAAGTACTTCGCGGACTTCTACGAGGTGAACGACACGCTCCTCACGGGCTACCCGCTGAACCTGTACCCGGTCGCCCAGACGCCCGCGCAGCTGTTCGGCGCCACCGGCTCGTTCTCTTCCGCGCGCATCTACGAGGGCTACATCCCCAACGGCCAGGGCGTCGCCAACCAGCAGACGCTGGGCGAGGCGTTCAGCAACGCCTTCGGTCCGCAGGCCAGCATCTTCGAGCCCATCACCGTGCGGGAGCTCATCGCGCAGCTCAGCGCCTACAGCTACAACGTGGACGAGGTGGAGGGCGCGGTGGCCTACATCACGCAGATTTCGCGCAACAGCAACCGGCTCTACAGGACGGGCTGGAGCTGCCGCGGTTGCGGCGCGCCGGGCTACACGCAGGGCTTCGCCATCGCGGCGGTCAGCACGGACCGCCGCTTCGTGCGGATGATGTCCGTGACGACGTACGCGGACTGACGTGACGCACCGCCGCAAGCGCGCGGGGACGCCACCTGCGCGCTTGCGGTACCCGCCGCCTCCGTTCATTGATGCGCGTCACACGCACCGGGTGGGCGGGAGCGCGCTTCCGGCCCGGGCATCACGCAGCAACCGGAGGATGCACCATGGCGGAGATGAAGACGTATACGGGTGGCTGCCACTGTGGACAGGTCCGCTACGAGGCGACCACGGACCTGGCGCAGGTGGTGAGCTGCAACTGTTCCATCTGCCACAAGATTGGCGCGGTGCTGACGTTCGTCCCGCCGGAGCAGTTCAAGTCCCTCTCCGGCGCGGACAAGGTGACGACCTACCAGTTCAACAAGAAGGTCATCAACCACCTGCACTGCCCCACCTGCGGCGTGCAGTCCTACTCCACCGGGAAGGGCCCGGACGGCAAGGAGATGTTCGCCGTCAACCTGCGCTGCGTGGACGGCGTGGACCTGTCCTCCCTCAACGCGTTCGCCTACAACGGCCGGGACGCGTAGGCCGCTTTTCACAGCAGGCCGCTCAGCCCTTTCGGAGGCTGGGCGGTACGGTGCGCTCCCGGCCCCTGTCCGGCTAGCTGCCCTCCGGCGGTGCGAAGGTGCCCACGGGCTTGTCCGCCGCCCGCCACAGGTACCAGCTCACCACGCTGCGGTAGGGGCGCCAGCGCTCGCCGTACGCGAGCAGCGCCTTGGGCTTGGGCTGTTCCTTGAGGCCGTGCAGCACCATGAAGCCCTTGCGCACGCCGAAGTCGTCCACGGGGAGGATGTCCGGCCGGCCCAGGCGGAAGATGAGCAGCATCTCCACGGTCCACTGGCCAATGCCGCGCACCTGCGTGAGGTGCTCGATGAGGTCCGCGTCGGACATGCGGCGCACGCGCGCGAGCGGCGGCACCGTGCCGTCCACCGTCTTGCGCGCCAGGTCCTGGATGGCCAGCAGCTTGTTCGCGGACAGCCCGGCCTCGCGCAGCGTGGCGTCCGGGAGCGCGAGCAGCTTCTCTGGCGTGAAGCCCTTGCCCTGCCCCACCCGCTCGCAGACGCGGCCGAAGATGGTCGCCGCCGCGCGGCCGTGGAGCTGCTGGTAGACGATGGAGTGCGCCAGCGCCTCGAAGGGGCTGTGCAGCGGGGACCGCTCGAAGCGGAACGGGCCTATCTTCTTGAAGAGCGTGCCCAGCGTGGGGTCCGCGCGCACGAGGGCGCGGCGCGCGGCGGGTGTGAAGGCATCCGGCAGCAACACGGGGGCGGAAACAGGAGCGCGCGGCATGGGGGCCGCATGCTGCCCGGCCCCACGCCACGCGCAACCCCTGTCTTGCTTCGGACGCGGCGCGCTAGATGGGCGCGGCGTGCTCCGTCTCCTCGGGCACGTCGTTGCGCGGCTCACCCTCCATCAGGGCGTCGTATTCCTCCTCCAGCTGGATGCCCAGGTCGTCGAGCTGATCCTTGCTGAGGACCTTGCGCGCCTCCTTGAAGAGGTCCTTCTCCTCCTCCTCGACGTGGTGCTCCACCTGCTCCTGGAGGACCTTCATCTTCGCGTCGAACTCCTCGTCGGAGGGCTCCATGTCCAGGAGGTCCGCGATGAGGCGCTTGACGGAGAGGTGCTCCTCCACGGCCTCGCGCAGGTCGTCCTCCGTCTCGTCCTTCTTCATCGCCGGATAGAAGTACAGCTCCTCAATCTTGGCGTGCGCGCCCAGCCGGTCGGCGATCTGCGCGAACAGCTCCTGGCGCTCTTCATCCGCGTCGTCCGCCAGCTTCTCGTACTTCTTGAACAGCTTGGAGACCTCTTCATGCTGCTGCTTGAGCAACTCCAGCGCGTTCATTCCCGTGCCCCCAGTCAATGAAGTGGATGTGCGGATAGATGGGGGTGGGCCCGGCCGAAGGGAAGCCCACCCCCACGCACTTCTCACTTCACCGGCAGCTTGCGCGACGGCAGGTCCTTCACCGCGGGGCCGTTGAGCACGCGTCCGGTGGGGCTGAAGCGGCCGCCGTGGCAGGGGCAGTCCCAGGAGCGCTCCGCGTTGTTCCAGTGCACGTGGCAGCCCAGGTGCGTGCACACCGGGGACACGGCGTGCGGCGTGCCGTCCTCCTCGCGGTACACGGCCACCTTGCGGCCCTCCACCTCCAGGATTTTTCCCTCTCCCGGCGCCACGTCCGCCAGGTGGTGCCCGTCCGGCCTGGACAGCCGGTCCGCGACGAAGCGGAAGGCCACCTCCGCGTTCTCCTGGATGAAGTCCCTGGCGCCGGCCTTGGGCTTCACGCGGCCCGCGTCGTACAGCGCGGCGTAGGGGTTCTCGTTGCCGAGGATGAGGTCCGACAGCACCATGCCCGCGAGCGTGCCGAACGTCATGCCCGTGCCGGAGAAGCCCGTGGCCACGTACACGTGGCGGCTGCCCACGTTGCGGCCGATATAGGGCAGGCCGTCCGCGGGCTCGATGACCTGACCGGACCAGCGGTGGGTGATGCGCTTCACGGGGAAGCGGTCGCGCGTGTACGCCTCCAGCGCGGCGAAGCAGGAGTTGGTGTCCTCCTCGCTGCCGACCTTGTGGTCCTCGCCGCCCACGATGACGTAGGGCACGCCGTCCACCTGCTGCGTGCGGATGTAGTGATACGGGTCGCGGCTGTCGTAGTACTGGCCCGCCTCCAGCGGCCCGTCCAGCGGCGCCGCCACCGCGTAGGTGCGGTACGGGTAGAGCTTGGTGTGCATGGCCACGCGGTTGAGCGGCGTGGTGGTGGCCTCCACCACCGCCTGCGCCGTCACGGTGCCTCCCTCCGTGACGACGCGGCAGGGCGTGCCGTCATGGATGTCCACGACCTTGGTGTTCTCGAAGAGGTGGCAGCCGTCGCCCGGGATGCGGTCCGCGAGCGCGAGCAGGTACTGCCGCGGGTGGAACACCGCCTGGTCCTCCACGCGCAGCGCGCCCTTCACCGGGAAGGGCAGCGGCACCTCCTTGGTGAAGGTCGCGAGCAGTCCCGCGTGTCTGGCGGCGGACACCTCGTGCACCAGCTCGCGCAGCTCGGCGTCCGTCTCCGCGTAGCGGTAGCCCGGCACGCGGGTGAAGCCGCAGTCGAGGCCGAGCGTCTCCACCAGGGACGCAATCTGTTCGATGGCGGCGCGGCTGGACGACGCGGCCAGATGCGCGCCCTTCTCACCGAAGTCCTTCAGGAGCGTGGTGTACGGCGTGTCCAAGAGCTCCGTGAGGTGCGCGGTCGTCTGTCCCGTCTGGCCGGAGAGGACGCGGTGCATCTCCAGCACGGCCACCTTCTTGCCGGCACGCTTGAGCAGCCAGGCGGCCGTCAGGCCCGCGATGCCCCCACCGATGATGGCCACGTCCACGTCCAGGTCGCCCGGCAGGGAGGGGAAGTCCCGGGGAGGCGTCGTCACGGTCCAGAGGGATTTGTGCTGGCGCTCGTCGTTCATGAGGGAAGGCTAGGAATGCGCTCCCCAGGGCATAAGCCACGCCTGCCCGGCCCCGCCCGGCCGGCTGCCCAGCGTCAGGTGTATGCGACCCAACAGAGCTTCGCCCCGGGTGTTGGTCAGTCAGGGGCCGGGCGTGGACGGGGCTGGGGTGTGATGTCGCCAGCGCGTTAGAACGCCCTCTGGACCCGAAGGTCCGCGCCGGGCGGACTTGAAGGAGCATGCGCGAAAATGCCCGTGGAACGCGTGGCGGGTGGGGCCAGCCTGGTGGACGTGCTGGACCGCCTGCTGGACAGGGGGTTGCGCTTCGACACTGCGGCCCTGGAGCTCCTGGGGCAGGCCTCTCCTTTGGATGGAGAGACGCGCATCGTGGTGGCATTCTCGGAGGTCCGCACCGCAGACTCGCCGGAACGCGGTCGTTCCCCGCGTCCCCCTTCACCCGGAGCGTAAGGTCGTGGCGTCCCCAGCCCCGCTGCCCCCCGCCGAAGTCGATTCCGGGGCGCGCCTCGTGCTCGCCGAGCACCTGCTCGCCTGCGAGTCCGCCGTCGCCTGTGCGCGAGCGGTCGTGGAGTGGCTCGCGCGCAGACATGGCGCGCCCGCCGCCTGTGTCGGGCCGGGAGAGGGCGCGGGTGCGTCCGTGTGCCTGGCCAGCGAGGGGCTGACGGGAGCGCAGCAGGCCGCGCTCGGCCGGGCGTGGGACGCGCCGGGCTCGCCGCTCGCGGGCTTCCGGAGCCGGCCCGGGGCGCGGTGGCTGGCGGCGGACGCGGTGGAGGGCGCGGCGATGCCGGGCGGGTTCCTCGCGGTGCCGCTGGGCCGCTCCGGAGCGCCCGCGGCCGCGCTGCTGGTGGTGGGGCTGCCCGGCCCGGCCGTGCCGGACGACGTGGCGTGGGTGGCGTCGTGCGCGGGGCCGCCCCTGGCCCGGCAGCTGGCCTCGGATGCGCGGGCGCCGCGCCGTCCGGAGCCGGACCGGCTGCTTCGCCGGGTCATCAACGCGGTGTCGGACCCCGTGCTGCTCACGGACACGGAGGGCACGCTGCTCTTCGCCAACGCCCGGGCGGAGGGCCTGCTGGTGGCGGGCCCGGACGCGAGCCCCGGACGCACGCGCGCCGTGGAGCTGAACCAGCGCCTGTTCCGGGAGATGCTCGCGCAGGGCGGCACGTCCGTGCACCGGCGCGAGGTGTCGCTGGTGGATCCGCTGGAGGGCATGGACCTGCTCTTCGAGCTGGCCACCACGCCGGTGCTGGCGCCGGACGGGCCGTCCGTGGTGGTGAGCGTGCTGCGCAACCTGACGGACCTGGGCCGCGCCACGCAGGCCCTGGGAGAGAGCTACCGGCAGCTGCGCGCCACGGAGCGCGAGGCCCGGAGCGAGCGCCACCGCCTGGACCGGGTGCTGGACTCGGTGGCGGACCCCATCATCCTGACCGACCCCGCGGGCGGCATGGTGATGATGAACGACCCGGCCGAGCGCCTCTTCGCCTGGCCGCACGAGGAAGGCGCCGGCGGCGAGGCCACGCTGCGCCGGGTGCGCGCCAACGACGCCCTCTTCGCGTCCTTCCTGGCGAACCTGCTGGGGCCGGTGAACGCGGGCGTGTCCCGCTGGAAGAGCCAGCTGACGCTGGACGACCCGGACACCGGCGCGCCCGTGCCCATGGAGGCCATGGCCAACAAGGTGCTGGGCGACGGGGGCGAGCTGACGGGCATCGTCACCGTGTTCCACGACCGCACGGAGGTGCTGGAGCGGGCGCGGCTGCTGGAGCGCGTGAAGGAGGTCTCCAGCGAGCTGGAGGCGCGCGTGCAGTCCGCCACCGCGGAGCTGGCGGAGCAGAACGAGAAGCTGCGCCGGCAGGCCATCCAGCTGGAGCAGGCGAGCGCGGCCAAGTCGCAGTTCCTGGCCAACATGTCGCATGAGTTCCGCACGCCGCTCAACGCCATCCTCGGCTACACGAACATGCTCTTGCAGGGCGTGTCCGGGGAGATGACGCCGCCGCAGCGGAGGAACCTCACGCGCATCGACTCCAACGGGCGGCACCTGTTGGAGGTCATCAACGAGATTCTGGACATCACCCGCATCGAGGCGGGGCGGATGCCGCTGCACCTGTCGGACTTCGGCATCCCGGAGCTGCTCCAGGAGGTGATGGCGGAGATGGACCCCATCATCGCGCGCAGCAAGCTGACGGTGGACACGCGCCTGGATGAAGGGCTGCCGGGGGTGTGGAGCGACCGACAGAAGGTGAAGCAGATCGTCCTCAACCTGTTGTCCAACGCGCTGAAGTTCACGCACGAGGGCGGCGTGCACGTGGCGGCGGAGTATCAGAACGGCACCGGCACCGTGGCCATCTCGGTCAAGGACACAGGCATCGGAATCGACGTGTCGAACCAGGAGAAGATCTTCGAGGACTTCCAGCAGGTGGACAGCTCGCCCACGCGTGCCTATGGGGGAACGGGCCTGGGCCTGTCCATCTGCCGTCGCCTGGCGGCGATGCTGGGGGGACGCGTCTCCCTCCAAAGCGTCCCGGGCCAGGGTTCGACCTTCACCCTGCACTTTCCAAGACGTGCGAGACGGACATGACGAACACCCCGGAAAAGACAAAGCCGCTCGTGCTGGTGGTGGACGACTACCAGGATGCCCGGGAGATGTACGCGGAGTACCTGGAGTTCTCCGGCTTCCGCGTGGCGGAGGCGAAGAACGGCCAGGAGGCGTTGGACAAGGCCTTCGAGCTGGTGCCGGACGTCATCCTGATGGACCTGTCGCTGCCGGTGATGGACGGCTGGGAGGCGACGCGCCGGCTGAAGGGCGACGCGCGCACGAAGGGCATCCCGGTGGTGGCGCTCACGGGGCATGCGCTGAAGGGCCACTCGGAGGACGCGAACGAGGCCGGGTGTGATGCGTACGTCACCAAGCCGTGCCTGCCGGACGCGCTGGTGGAGCAGGTGAAGAAGATGATCGCCCTGCGCGACGCGGCATCCGCGCGCTGAAAGCCGCACCCGTACGGAGGGGGCACGTCATGACGACGAAGACCCAGGCGGAGTCCTCGAGCGAGGGACGGGCGCACTACCTCTACGGCATCGTGCGCGAGGACGGCGGAGGGTTGCCGGAGCTCGCGGGGTTGGGCGATGCCCCGGTGCGCCTGGTGCGCGAGGGAGGCCTCGCTGCGCTGGTGTCCGACGTGCCGGGCCCGAGGGCGGTGCCCACGCGGGCGAACCTCCTGATGCACCAGCGCGTCACGGAGGCCGTGGTGCGCGAGCACACGCTGGTGCCGGTGGCCTTCGGAACGGTGCTGCCGTCGGAGGAGCGCGTGCGGGAGCTGTTGCGCGTGGCGCGCGCGCCGCTGAGCCGGGCGCTGTCCGAGCTGGAGGGCCGGGTGGAGCTGGGGCTGAAGGTGTATTGCCACGGCGACGCGCTGACGCGCCGGTTGCTGGAGGCGCGGCCGGAGCTGGCGCGCGGCCCCACCGAGCTCGAGGAGGACCACGAGACGCGGCTGGAGGCGGCGCTGCACGACTACACCCGGAAGGACCTGGACGGGCTGAAGGCGGGCCTGCGTCCGCTGGCGGAAGCGACACACGAAGCGCCGCCGCTGGGTGAGCGGATGATGCTCAACGCGGCCTGGCTGGTGGACCGCACGCGGGTGGCCGCGTTCGAGGCGCGGGTGCATTCGCTGGTGGCGCGGCTGGACGCGTACACGTTCCGGTTCACGGGGCCGTGGCCGGCCTACAGCTTCGTGGACGTGCGGCTGGACGTGGAGCCGGCGTCCACCGCGCCGTGAGCCTCAGCGCGGCGCGGTGAGCTTCGCGGCGTCCTCGGCCAAAAGCTCCAGGCCGCCGCCCATGCGCACCCAGCCGGGGGTGAACTCCGTGCGCGCGTACCACGAGCCCTCCGGCGTCTTCGCCATGGAGAGCTCGCCCACGGCCTTGCCGCCGCGCTGGTACTCCACGCGGAAGGCGGGCGTGGGGGCCGGGCCTGGAGGGGCTTCGCCCCGGCCCAGCAGCTCCACGGGGGTGAGGCGCCACAGGCGGTCATGCCAGTTGCGGGCGAAGTCGTCCGGAGCGCCGGGGGCGTCCACGGGCGACAGCTGCACGGCGCCAGGAGGCTTGCCGCTGGCGGCGAAGGCGCGGGACGTGGTGCCGGTGGAGATGACGACGCGGTCGAAGCCGTCCACGTCGAAGGTGTGAAGGCGCCGGTCCACGAGCCGGCTGGACGCGGCCTCCAGGTCCGGCAGCAGCCCGGGGCCGAGGAGGAAGACGTGCCCGTCGGACGGACGCTGGAGGTAGGGGGCGCCCCAGCCCGATGCGGGCGTGGCGAGCCGGAACGTCCTGGGCGTTCCGTCGAGCGTGAGCGTCAGGCCGCGCTCCGTCTTCGCGAGGCCGACTTCGTCCAGCTTCTTGTCGTCCAGGACGCCCAGGTCCCGCTGCGCGCGCAGCGGAGCGAAGCGGGAGAACAGCTTCAGCGCCACGTCGTTGCCGCGCAGCTCGCGGGGCGGAGGCACGGGGGCGGGGCTCGCGGTGGCGATGGAGCCCGCATCCGTCCCAGCATCTTCCAGGCCGGGTTGCGCCACTCCGCCATCCGTCGTTCCCGTTTCGGCCCCCGGCTTCGCGGGCTTGTTGCCCAGGCGGACCCAGACGGTGTCGCGGTCCTGGGGGTCGCGGAACAGCTCCACGAAGCGCGTCTCGTCGTCGTACCGGATGCGGTCGAGCGCGCTCGCCTGCGCGTCCTCCACCGTCACCTCACCCGGCGCACGCGAAGGCTCGCGCTGCCACACGAAGAACGCTGCCACGAGCGCCACGCCCGCCAGCACGCCCTGCACCGCCACGTCGCGCGCCTTCATCGCGCACCTCCCGCCACCGCGGTGCTCCGGGGCGCGCGCCGTCCGCGCCGCCGCGTCACGAAGAAGCCCACCGCCAGCACCGCCACCGGCATCCCGAAGACCGTCGCGTAGAACCACACGACGTCCTGCGAGCGCGTGTGCTGCAACGGCACGTCCTCCTCGCTCGTCGTCACGCCGGAGAGCGCCTCCTCGCCAGAGAGCCAGCGCAGCGTGTCCACCGCGAGATACGCATTGCCCACGTTGCCCAGGATGCCGTCCCCCAGCGCGTCCGCGTCCGCCATCACCACCGCGCGCGGCGCGGGCTTGCCCTCCGC
Organism: Corallococcus sp. CA049B; assembly: GCF_003611685.1. Classification (NCBI taxonomy): domain Bacteria; kingdom Pseudomonadati; phylum Myxococcota; class Myxococcia; order Myxococcales; family Myxococcaceae; genus Corallococcus; species Corallococcus sp. CA049B. The sequence continues at coordinate 22,862 of NZ_RAWC01000073.1, forward strand.
GGAGGGCCGCTCCACCGCCACCACCAGCGGCCACGCCTTGGTGACCTCGCCCGGCTCCCGCTCGAAGTCGCCATTGCGGTCCGCGAACGTCTCTGCGTGCGCGCGCACGCTCGTGTCCAGCAGCACGCCGGGCACGGGCGGCGTCACCGTCTCCAGCGCCGTCGCGCCCAGGAACGCCACCGCGCCCTGCGAGCCCAGCGCGGACAGCGACGTCACCGACGGGTGCGAGGAGAAGCTCGCCGTGCCCAGGTTGCCCCGGTCGCTCTGCTGACGCGCGGTGCGGAAGTACACCCGGTCATTCGCCAGCGGCACGCGCAGCGACTTGAGCCCCATCGGTTGCAGCAACGGCTCCAGCGCCGCGCCATCCGGCTCCAGCGCGATCCACAGCCGCCCTCCCCGCTCCCAGTACTCGCGCAGCGAGGTGGCCTCTTCCGGAAGCAGCTCCCGCGTGGGCCCAATCACCGCCACCATCGCCGCGTCGCCCGGCACCGCCGAGCCCAGCCCCTCCGCCACCGTGAGCGTGCGCACGTCCACGTTCTGCGCGCGCAGCAGCTCCTTGAGCTGCGCCACCGACGGCCGGGCCGCCTCGCCCTGCACGGGCCGCGTGTCGGCGCGCTCTCCATGGCCTCCCGTGAGGTAGACGACGCGCCGGGGCTTCGCCACCGCCAGCAGCCGCCGCTGCACCTCCGCGTCCAGCCGCTGGAGCTGCCCGCGCGCACGCTCCGGATCCAACCCCAGCGTGAGGATCTCCTTGCGGTCCCCCCGCGCCAGCACCACGGAGCCGTTGTTGCTGACGCCCAGGGCCTTGCCGCGCGCGGGCTCCACCGCCTGGTCCAGCGACTCCACGCCCAGCTGCGGGCTCTCCGGCTCCAGGTCGCGGAAGTACTGCCGCACCGCCTCGCCCACTTCGTTCGCGGGCGGGAAGAAGAGCGTCACCTGCAAGGGCTCGTTGAGGCCGCGCACCAGCTTGCGCGTCGCATCGCCCGGCTTCGCGGTCCGGAAGTAGGACAGGTCCCAGGTCGGGTCCGCTTGCGTGGCCACGTACGTCGCCGCGAAAGCGAACACGATGACGAACGCCATGCCCAGACCGGAGAACAGCGCGCTCTTCACCCGGCCCGTCTCCGGCACGGGCGCGCGGGCCATCGCCACGAGCGCGGCCTCCACCATCGCCAGCGGCACGAGCGCGCACAACAGCAGCGCCGGGAACAGCACCGCCAGCACCCCCGACAGCCGGGGTGAAGAACGCGACAGCGGCTCACCGAGGAGCGCCGTCCCCACGTCCCCCTTCACGAAGTAGAGCACCAGCGCGGTCAGCCCCACGACGTACAGCGTGAGCACCCACCGCTCCAGCGCGCGCCGGTCCGCGGGCGCGGAGATCATCCGCACCGCGCGCCACGCCGTCGCGGCCACCACCCCGGCGGTGCCCAGCGCCGCCAGCGCCACGCGGCCGGAGCCCACGCCCAGCACGCGCTCCGCGAGGAACACGGCCACGAGCCCCGCGACGAACGCCCCCGTCGCGGCGAGCCCCGTCCCGAAAGAAGCCGGCGAGCTCATCGCCACCTCCGCGCTTCCAGCACCCGAGTCGCCGCGAACAGCGCCACGTAGGTGACCACCAGGTAGTAGACGACGTCCCGCACGTGGATGAGCCCTGCCTGGAACGGGGGGAAGTGCTGGTTCCACAGCGACATCGCGCTGAAGACGTCGGACAGCGGCTGCTCGGTGATGCGCGCCAAGAGCCAGCACAGGATGAGCGCCACCAGCATCACCGAGGAGAAGATGGCCGCGAGTAGCTGGTTCTTCGCGAGCGACGACCCGAACGTGCCCACCGCCAGCGACGCGCTGCCCAGCAGCAGCAACCCCAGGTAGCCCGCCGCCACGTGCCCGAAGGACACCTTGCCGTTCACCAGCACCAGGAGCGGCATGTAGAGCGTGAGCAGCAGGTACAGCGCCAGGAACGCGAGCCCCGCCAGGAACTTGCCCAGCACGATGTCCCGGTCCCGCACCGGCGACGCGTACAACAGCGGCAACGTGCCCGTCTGGCGCTCCTCCGCGACCAGCCGCATGGACACCAGGATGGCCGCCACGATGGTGAAGCCGCTGGAGTAGTAGAAGAAGCCGGACAACACCTCCGCGGAGCGCTTGCTCGCGCCGCCCAGGGCGTACGCGTTGAAGAACAGCCCGTTCACCGCGAGGATGATGGCCAGGATGACGTAGCCGCTGAGCGTGCGCAGGTAGCCGGCCAGCTCGCGGCGAGCAATCAGGAGCGCCTTCACGCCTTCACCTCCTGCCCGTGCGTCAGGCGCAGGAACAGCGCCTCCAGCTGTCCCTCGTTCGCGTCCAGGCGCAACAACTCCAGGCCCGCGCCCACCACCGCCCGCGCCACCTGGGGCCGAAGCTCCGGCGCCGCCGCGACCTTCAGGGCCAGCGCTCCGCCCGCCCCTTCCCGCACCTCCACCGCGCCGAAGCCCTGCAGCGCTTCGAGCGCCCGTGCCCGATCGCCCCGCACCTCCAGCACGATGGACGGACCGCCCAGGCTTCGCGACAGCTCCTCTTCACTGCCCTGCGCCAGCAGCGTGCCCTTGTGGATGATGAGCAGCCGGTCACACGTCTGCGAAATCTCCGGGAGGATGTGGCTGGACACGAGCACCGTGTGCGCGCCCTTGAGGCCTCGGATGACGTCGCGCATCTCCACGATCTGGAGCGGATCCAGGCCGCTGGTCGGCTCATCGAGGATGAGCAGCGCGGGCTTGTGCACCAGCGCCTGCGCCAGTCCCACGCGCTGACGGTAGCCGTGGCTGAGCGTGGAGATGACCTCGCCGTGCACGTCGCGCAGGCCGGTCTTCTCCTCGGCTTCGCCAACGTGGGACGCGGTGGCCTTGGCGGGCACGTCGCGCAGCCGGGCGACGTAGGACAGGTACTCGCCCACCGTCATCTCCTCATAGACGGGGGGCACGTCCGGCAGGTAGCCGATGCGCTGGCGCACCTCGTGGGACTGGCTCACCACGTCGTGCCCGTCGATGACGACGCGGCCCGAGGTGGGCAGCAGCACGCACCCCAGAATCTTGAGCGTCGTCGACTTGCCGGCGCCATTGAGGCCCAGGAAGCCGATGACCTCGCCCTGGCCAATGGTGAAGGCCAGGTCGCGGATGGCCGCGTGCTCGCCGTAGAACTTCGTCAGCCCTTCGACCTGGATCATCAGGACTCCTCGACGCGAGGGGAAGCGGCGCACTTCTGTCGCCCCTCCCGAGGAGTGTCAAGCGCGGGGCTCACCCGTGGCGGTATTCCGCGCCGTCGGTGGTCCGGCCCAGCGTGAAGCGCAGCGCCTCCTCCAGGCCGGGCAGGAGGAAGGAGAAGCCGTGGGCCTGGGCCACGGTGGGCAGGGCATGGGTGCTGGACAGGAGGGTCTCCTCGCCCATCTGCCCGAACACGGTCTTCACCACGGCGGCGGGCAGCGGGAACACCGCGGGACGGTGGAGCACCTTGCCCAGCACCTTCGCCAGCTCGCCCTGTCGCACCGCGCTCGGGGATACGGCGTTGAGGGCCCCCCGGATGGACGGGGTGAAGAGGGAGAACTGGATGAGGCCCAGCACATCCTCCAGGGACACCCAGCTGAGCCACTGGCGTCCGGAGCCCACGGGCCCGCCGCCGCCCGCCTGGGTCGCGAGCGCCAGCTTCGCGAGCGCCCCGCCGCGCGCGTCCATCACCACGCCGATGCGCAGGTGCACCACGCGGATGCCCGCGTCCTCGGCGGGTTTTGTGGAGGCCTCCCACTGGCGCGTGACGTCCGCGAGGAAGCCGTCGCCGGAGGAGGACGTTTCGGTCACTTCCTCCTCGCCCCGGCTGCCGTAGTAGCCGACGGCGGAGGCACAGATGAGCACGCGCGGCTTGCGGGTGGCACGGGCCAGCGTTTCACACAGCAGGCGGGTGCTCTCCGTGCGGCTCTTGAGGATCTCCTGCTTGCGCTCGTCGGTCCACCGGCCTTCGCCCACGTTGGCGCCGGACAGGTGCACCACGGCGTCCACGTCCTCCAGGCCCGCGGCGTCGACGGTGCCCTTGTCGGGAGCCCAGGAGATGTCCCCGCGCGCCGCGTTCGCCCGGCCGCGCACCAGCCGCTTCACGCGGTGGCCACCGGTGGTGAGGAACGACGCCAGCGCGGAGCCCAGCATGCCGGACGCGCCGCCGATGGCCACGGTGAGCGGGCCCTGGGATGCGAACTGCGCATGGCGGCGCAGGTCCGCGCGGGTGAGCGAGTGGCGGTACGCGAACATGCGCTCCAGGCGCTTGCGAGCGTAGCCACCGCCGAAGGTGTCCCCGAGCGTGCCCACGGGCAGCTCGTACTGGATGTGGTCATCCAGGATGGAGGCCTGGGGGCCCGAGGGGTTCATACGGTGGTCATGGATCCACTTCGCGAACGGGCCTTCACGCTGGGTGTCCTGGAAGGAGGAGCCCTCCACGTAGGCGGTGTGCTCGGCGACCATGCGCTGGGGGATGGGGCCCAGGTGGAGCTTCACGACGACGCGGGCGCCGGGGCGGATGCCGTCGCCGGAGCGGTCCACGACCTCCGCGGTCTCCCAGGGGGGCGACAGGCGTTCGAAAGCCCCCTCGCGGGCGTGCCAGGAGAAGAGGTCGGCGGAGGGGACCGGCATCTGGCTGTGCGCTTCGAAAACGTGTGGCTTGCCCATGGTTTCTCCAGGGGAGACAGTGCGACCCGAGCATGCTTACTCCCGACCTCCTCGACCGTGCAGTCGAATTGCTGAGACACGGCGGTGTCATCGCCCTGCCAACAGAGACGGTCTACGGCCTCGCGGCCAACGCCGAGGACGAGCTGGCCGTGCGCCGCATCTTCGCCATCAAGGGCCGGCCGGCGAACCACCCGCTCATCGTCCACATCCCGGATGAGGAGTACCTGCCGGAGTGGGCCCGTGAAGTACCGGACGAAGCAAGGGCGCTGGCGAGGGCGTTCTGGCCGGGTCCGCTGACGCTGGTGCTGCGGCGCACGTCGAAGGCCACGGACGCAGTGACGGGAGGCCAGGACACGGTGGCGTTGCGAGTGCCCGGCCACTCCGTGGCGATGGAGGTGCTCGAAAGGCTGGGAGGCGGCGTGGCAGCACCGAGCGCCAACCGCTTCGGCCGGGTGAGCCCGACGACCGCGGAGCACGTGCAGCGAGACCTGGGCGACGACGTGGACCTGGTGCTGGACGGAGGTCCGTCCACGGTGGGCGTGGAGTCGACCATCGTGGACCTGTCGTCCGGAGCCCCCGTGATTCTCAGGCCCGGAGGTCTGGCGACGGAGGACATCGAGCGCGTGCTGGGGCGCGCGGTGCCGGTGCGCACGTCGACCACGGTGCGCGTGTCCGGTTCGCTGGAGTCGCACTACGCGCCCAGGGCGGGCGTGGTGCTCGCGGAGCCGCATGAAGCAGTGCAGCGGGTGGAAGCACTGCGCGCACAGGGATTGCGCGTGGGAGTGCTGGGCCCCGCTTCGCTGTCATTGCCTGGCGATGTGCAGCGCTTCGACGTGCCGGGAGAGCCCGCGCAGGCCGCGCGAGTTCTTTATGCGCGGCTGCGTGAAGCCGACGAACAGGGCCACGACGTGCTCGTGGCCTGTCTGCCCGCCGCGAGCGGCCTGGGCATCGCCGTGCGGGACCGACTGTCCCGCGCGGCGGCACCACGCGACAGCTGATCAGAGTTCCTTCACCAGGTCCTGACGGGCCTTCGCGCGGTAGCACCCGATGAGGTCCGCGCGCTTGGGCGCGTACTTCGCGGCCTCATACTGGATGGCCACGATGCTCCGGGCCGGCAGGGACCACTGCGTCAGGTTCACGTGGCTCTCCAGCGTGGTCCAGCGATTGAGGCCATTGATCTCCCCCTTGAGAAGCGAGTTCCCGATCTAGGGAGTCCACGGCAACCCAATCGCTCTTGCTCATCGCCAATTTAGCCGAGAAGCGGACCTGTGACTCCATCCGCTTGTGCTGGCGCGCCAGCCGATGGGCTGTATTCGGATCGCCGTACTTGCGCATGAGAAGATCGCGCATCAGTGCCTGGAAGGTGCACGTGTCCTTCGCTTCCAGGAATAAGATGTCGACCGCCATTTGGTTGTCCAGGAATCCCAGCGCCACCTCGGCCGGCATCTCCGCGGCGCTTTTCTTCATCGGAGCGTCCCATCCGGCGTTGCGCTCACCTTGGGAAGCGCGGCGCGAACCTCCTCCGGTGTCATCCCCCAGCGGACCGTCTGGAGCCGCTCCGTGCTGCGGTAGTCATTGTCTACCGAATCGCGAACCGCCTGCTGCCGCTCCGGCGCGGCGGGCTTCCCGACGCGCAACCCGCCGACACACCCAACACCGCCAGCAACTCCAAAGCCCCAAACTTCATTTCATCGATCCATTCCAAGCTACGGGGCTCTCCCTATGGAGGCGGCATCCCCCGCGCGTCGCAGTGTGCGGGCACAGAGAAATCCGGAAGGTTTCCAGAAACCGGGGCACCGAACGCCCGGGGGCTTGCGGCATTGCTCTCCAATCGCACAGACTTCACCTGCAAAACAACACCCCTCCAGCAGCCCCAAACCAATCACCACCGCCATGAACCTACAGACAACAGAAGACTGGCAAGAAGCCTTTGCAAGCCTAAATCCCCACAGCGGATTCGCAGACATATTCATCGCACCAAACATCAACCTCACCGAGTGCACATCCGCTATCTGCATAATCACGGCTCTCGCAACCAAGAACACCGACACTCCAGCATTTACCAGCATTCACATCATCTACCCACGAAGCACCCAAAACACCAACTTCGAACAGACCACGCGAGACTCAATAAACTTGAACTGCAAATCAGTCGACCAGGACCAACACCCCAAAATATCAAACTACATCCAAGGGAAAACGAAATTCACGGCTATCTCGCAGCTCGAAACAACCGTTCTCGCAAGGGCAATCCAGGAAACACCCAGTGGCACATTCACGCTAGTGCTCAATGTCGATCGCTTCAACTCACCATCAATCCCGCCACCACAAGCCAGGACAAGCACCCACACGCTCGACAACAGAACGCTGCACATAAACAGCGCCGAGGACTTCTGGGTACCACAACTCAAAAGCACCCAAGCAGCCATACTAAACACAGTCAATCACAATGAAAAATACACCCTACTGCACGTCAACCAGTCCGCCCCACTCCAAAAAAACAACATCCAAATACTCATGGACCTGCCGGGAGGCCTAATTACGTCACAACCCTCATCCGAAGAAGAGATACTCAACAAGAACGCAGAGAATTGGACAGACCTCATCCGGACAGGCAGGACACAAGAGGCCTTTTCCGAAATTGAAACTTCCGGCCTATCACAAACAAACATTTCGCTAGCAAAAGCACAGTGTCTCCTCGCGGCAGGCATGGGCCCCGCAGCATTCGAACCACTGCTTCCCCTGCGAGACACTTTCCACACCATCAGCGACGCGAATTTAGCATTAATCATCGGCCGCATAGCCCAACAAACAGGAAATGCCTCCACAACAGAAGTCTTGCTCCGCCAAGCAATTGCACTACCAGACTGCAGTCTCCCTACTTTAAATGCCGCTCTCGAACTAGCCATCTTGGCCGAGCACGAGGAGTTGGCACGAAAAGCCCAAGAACTCATAAGCACACAGTACCCCAACTCGGATCAATCCATCCGCGCGCGATACGCCCCTCTATTCAGCCAAGGGGCTCATTCGAGAATCATTCAGGAACTTCGCCCAACTGCCGAGCACAGCCACAATGATTCACTAGCCCGATACTTCGTAAGACTCGCGGAAGCATTTTCGGGCAATTTCGAGCTAGATTATGCAATTGAAATAGACCGCACTCACTCAGAAGAAGGAGCGCTCACGGCTGCGGACTTCGCACTGGATTGCTTAAGAGAGCTTTTGCGACGGCATCTTCTCTACAGTGCGACCCGACTACTACTGCAGCACCAGTGGCCCCTTAAACACACCAATGCCGCAGCAAGGCTTGGAGTCAACTTACTTCGAGCGCTCCTAGTCGCCAGAACGTACGATCTAACAGGGGCCGAAAGTCACCAACATCAAAAGGCGACCGCATACACCGCATCGTGGCTGATAACGTACGTAGCGATGCATCCGGACGACGGGGCAACACGAGCATCTCTTACCACTGCGATATCTCCGGAAGTTGCAGGATTAACTGGACTCACGCTTCTGCTAGCATTGTCGCTAAACGACAACGTCACACATCAGAAAGAGCAACTCTCGGCAGCCCGGAAGCCACCCCAGTCAAGCGACCTCAACTTGGCTGCCGAGGAACTATTCACTGCAATAAAGCGACTACCGAAGTTTGCAGCACTCGGAGCAGTCCAGCTCGACTTAACAGGACTAAAGTCAACCCCAGAGATGATGCTCTTAGCTCTTGAGCAGATGGCTAACCGAACCGCGTTCGATTCCCCAGACGGCGATTCGATTCCGCTCATGAACCTCATTCTTCTGGCCGGAACAGCGCTCGCACAAAAAACAGACAATCTCGAATCTGAATATGAATTACTAAGAACGGGGGCAATCTTCTTTTCCTTAGTTGGCTCCCCCCAAGCAGCACGGGACCTAGCTGAGCACGGACTCAAAACTGCCAGCACACATAGCTCCCTCAAACGACGACGCCTCGCGTGGATTGTCTTTGCCGAAACATACCACCGAACCCACAACCTCTACGAAGCGGCGCTTGGTCTCGCCTGCGCAAAGTCGTTTTCAGACGTCCCTACTACGCTCGAAGAGCGATACTCCAGCATTCAACTAGCAACACGTATTGCTCGAGACACAGGACACCTAGAAATCGCACGCAGCGGAGTCGCCCAACTAAGCAGCCTCCTTAGTGAAAAACAACAAAATGGATTCAACGGGTTCGAACTCAGCGTACTATTGGCTAGCATTGACCTCCTAGAGTTAAAAACAGACAAAAAACCCATCTCCGACACAACTGCCCGCTTTCAGGAATTGGCACAACGATTCGATCAACTCACAGCGAGGGCCAGGAAACTAAAGGCGCCTGTTCTCCCCTCCGCAATACTGCTCGCACAAGTTCTATCTCTCGCAAGCACGCTGGGAATAACCATAAGCACTGAAATCCAAGAATCTTTCAAAAAGACCAGTGCTGAATTCGGACTACCTGAACAGACGCGGCTTCGCGCAATGAGCAAACCCGCCTCGGCCCAACCGTTCCTGGCCGAAATCGCTCGAAATCTCTCAAGCACACGCGCAGCACAGGACTTCAGCACCGACAACTTCGAAGGCCGAATTATCGCACGAAGAGCCCTTGCTGACGCTTCGAACCTACCTGCCGAAGACACCGCGTTCTATCTAGACTGGCTGTGCGACTACTCAGTCTCACTCATCCAACCCGCAGCGCCTCAGAATATCGACTTGAAACAGACTGGAGGGGCAGCAGTTCTTGAGTGGGCTGCCCGCAACCACATGTCTCTCACACCCGATCAACTCTCCTCGCTTGTCGGCAACTTCAACGACATTGGATTGGTCGGCGAGAAATCACTCCAACAAGCAATAGGACTACTACCAGCATCTCCTGCCGACACAAGGCGCGCGCTCGAAGTAATTAGCGCCAGCGGAATCGATATCCACCTACTCGGGCTATCGACACAAAAAGAACTCATTCAAGCTTCGTTCATCGACGGACAATTGCAATCCACTCTCGAGACCAAGACAACATTCAACTACGAGTTATTCGAACAATGGGAAGAGAACTACCCGTACAAGTTCTCAAAGATCGACGGAAGCGACCCATATGGACTAAATGTCACTGAACAAGTCATGAATGGAATCGGCATCTCGATCGATTTCGCCAGGACAACACCTGCACTGCTCGTAATGGAACCCGAACTCCTCGGCATTCCTGGAAATCTCCTTGCAACCAGCAATGGCCATCTAGGAACCTGTCGTCCGATAGCAACGGCACCATCATTGACCTGGGTCTGCTCAGCGTTAGCCACCAACCATGCGTCGACCGGCAAGCGAAGCTCCTGGATATCGGCAGCCCAAGGTGAATCCGCCGATTTCATGCCTGTTCTCACACAACTCACAGACTTCACAAAGGCGGCACTCGATGACTTCGGCTTCAGTCAAGACGACAGTTCGCTCCCACCCGACTCGTTGAGTGAGTCGGACATAGTGTTTATTGGAGCTCACGGAGGCATAAGCCAAGAGGGTCGCTACTTTCGCGTCGTCGCAGATGAACACCAGACACGACTGACCGCGCGAAAACTAGCCAGCAAATGCGCAAACTCGGGCATTGTCATCCTTGCAGTTTGTAGCGCAGGCAGAATGGACTCGGCTCCATTCAACTCTGCGACGTATGGTCTCTCTCGAACACTGCTTGACTACGGCTGCAGAGCAGTTATCGCTCCGCCTTGGCCGCTCGAAGCTCGAGTGATGAACAGCTGGCTTGGCGAGTTTTTGAAATTAGTCACCCGGGGGGCAAACGTCGCGCTCGCCAACTTCATGGCAAACAAGGCTGTTGCGAATAGACTATGTAGCCCCTCCGCACATCAAGCAATGCATGTCTACGGAGATCCGATGTTCTCCTTGCCAATCCCGTCCAACGAGAAAGCCTGAACAATGCGCACCTGCGCACGGCTACTTGTCAGATGATTGCGATAGAACGGGACCGTCTGGCTGACTCAGAAGCAGCTGACAGAGCTGTACTGCAAGGATGTCCGAACCAACAACGAACTCCTCCAGAACATCAATGAGAAGGGAGAACTTGCTCTCGGAGCAACCATCCGGAAATTCCGGATAGTTCAAACTGCGCGAACCGGCGCAGGCCGCGCGAGTCCTCTACGCGCGGCTGCGTGAAGCCGACGAACAGGGCCACGACGTACTCGTGGCCTGTCTGCCCGCCGCGAGCGGCCTGCGCATCGCCGTGCGGGACCGGCTGTCCCGCGCGGCGGCGCCACGCGACAGCTGATCAGAGTTCCTTCACCAGTTCCTGCCGCGCCTTCGCGGTGTAGCGGCCGATGAGCCCCGCGCGCTTGGGCGCGTACTTCGCGCTCTCATACTGGATGGCCATGATGCCCCGGGCCGGCAGCGTCCACTGCGTCAGGTTCACCTCGCTTTCGAGCGTGGTCCACCGGTTGAGCACCTTGAACTGCCCCTGCCCCGCGAGCGCGCTCTCCAGGGTCTCCGCGGAGGCAGTCGCATCCGCCTCCTGCAGCGGCGCCAGGTCCGCGGCGAAGCGCACGGAGACGTCTCCCCACTTCACCTGCCGCTTCACCTCACGCGCCGTCTTCGGCTCCCCGAACTTCCGGGTGAGCAGGTCCCGCATCAGCGTCTGGAAGGTGCGCGGATCCGCCACGTCCTGGAAGAAGACGTCCACCGCCGCCAGCCGGTTGTCCAGGAACCCCAGCGCCACCTCCGCCGGAAGCTCCGCGATGGTGGTCTTCAACCGCAGCGTTCCATCCGGGGACACGCTCGCCTCCGGCAGCGCGGCGCGGACCTCGTCCGGCGACATCCCCCAATGCGCCGTCTGGAACCCCTCCGTGCTCCGGTAGGTCTTGTCCGCCGCATCGCGAATCGCCTGCCGCCGCTCCAGCGCGGAAGGCTTGTCCGGATTCGTCGACGCACAGCCCGCCGCCAGGCCCAGCACCCCCAACAACCCCAAAGCCCCAAGCTTCATCTCATCGCTCCAATTGCAATCACGGGCCTCTCCCCATGGAGGCCTCCATCGCAGGCATCCCCGCGCTTCGCGTGTGCGGACATAGAGGAATACGGAGGGACTCCGGAAGCTGGGTCGCCAGACGCCCGGGGGCTTGCGGCCAGTAGCCCGGGTCGCCCAGGCTCTACGTCTGGAGAGGGGAACAGCCACATGGGTATCGCCACGGGGTGGTTATGGGTCGTCCTGGCCATGGCATCTGGCGCGCGGCCGGGGCCGTCCGCCGAAGCCGTGTGCGGACTCACCGCGCTCCACACCGCCCAGCTGGCCTTCTTCGGGGAGAAGGACCGCTACGACCTCCCCGCGGTCGTCGGCTTCCTTCCCCTGCCCTGCACCGACGGCACCCGGCCTCCCGCGCCGGACTCCCACTCCGTCGGCGGCTGCCAGTTCGTCTTCAGCGTCCTCGAAGCAGGCCGCGCTCCAGACACCACCCTGAAGCTCGAAGCCCGCGGCGTCACTCCCGCCACGCGCAACCTGCGTTTCCTGCTGAATGGCCGCGAGGGCCTCATCACCCGCGCGGACTCCCACGCCCGCGTGGCGCCCGTGGACTGTGAAGCCTGGAAGCGGACGGCGGATCCGCTCCTGCGCTACCACGAGCTCGTCGGGGAGTACGACTGCGTCACCGGGCCCTACGCCCCGGCGCATCCCTGCACCGAGGCCCTCACCCAGCTCGTGAACCTCGCGCGCAAGGGCGTGGGCGTCGCCAGGAAGGAGTACGACGCGCACCCCACCGCTCGCGAGCTGTATCCCTTGAGCCCGCCAACGCCCGCCATGCTCCTCTGCGGCGTCACCGCCTCACCCCAGCAGCGCGCCCAGCACGCGGACCTCCTCTCGAGCCAGGGCGGCCTCCTGGACGTGGTGCTCCAGCCCGGCTGCCGGGACGCCGGTCTTCGCGCGGGCCTCCCCCTCCTGTTCAGGGATGGGGCCTGCCCGGGCCCACACTGTCTGGAGTTGGTGCGCCTGGCCCAACGCCTCCGTCTGCCTGAACTGCTCGACGTCCTCGCAGGTCGCGCCGAGCCGCTGGTCACCTGGCTCTGGACCCAGCCCGCCGGGCTCCAGCACGACTTCCTGAGAGCCGCCACGGACCGGGGCTCCGACAGGGTCGACGCGCTCCTGCTGCTGCATCAAGGGGCCTGGCCCAGCCTCCTGGCCCTGACCAGGCCTCCGCTCACGCCCCTGGAGAATGCGTGGCTCGAACGCGCCCACCGTGAGCATCCCACCCTGGCCCCCCTCCTGGGCCTGCTGCGCGAGCAGCAACAAAGCCAGCCCGCCACCGACGCGGACTTCGAAGCCTGGGCACGAACCGTTCCCTGCCCCCAGCTCCACGATGCCCGGGACGTGCCCCTGTCCGCGGCGCGGCTGCGCGCCATCGCCCAGGCCCAGTCGCGCTGCCCGGGAGACGCCGTCTCGGTCCTGTCCCGCCACGTCGCGAAGCTGCCCCCCAGGGAGCTCATCGGCGTGCTCCAGCCGCTGACCGGGGCGCAGCTCCGCATGCTGCGCACGGAGCTGCGCCTCACCGACCCCGCACGCGCGGAGGCCCTGCTCGACTGGGTGATGGAGCGCGACACCGGTCTGCTCGACGGGCTGAGCGCCACACCCGCCGTCGTCACGAAGCTGCTCACCCCACCCCACGCGAACCGGCTGGGCGGACGCGAGGCGGTCCTCGACCTGCTGCTGGATTTCCAGCGGAGCCCGCGCATCACGCCGACCCACGAGGGCATGCTCCACCTGATGGCCGAGGCCCTGAAGGGCACGCCTTCCGCCGAGCGCGTCAGGAACATCGCGGAGCGGAACCTGTCCCCCGAGGACCGGCAGCGATTGCTGTCCCATCTCCTCGACGCCCGGGACCCACGGCTCCAGGCCGCCGCCGCGGCGGGGGCCGCGGATTGGAAGGCGTCTTCCGGCATCACCGCTTCCGCCGCGCGGGCGTGCCTGGGAGAGGCCCGCGTCATCCTGGAATGCATGGCCACCCGCTCCAGGCCCCTGGGCCCACCC
>NZ_RAWC01000074.1:0-36349 GCF_003611685.1 Corallococcus sp. CA049B
CCCGCTGCTTCTCCTCCTCCGGCCGCGCGAAGAAGTCCCGAGCCAGCACCTCCAACCGGGTCTGAAGGCCCACGTCCACGCCATGGCCCACGACGTAGAAGAAGCCGGTGTTCCTACAGGCCGCGCCCATGCGAGCGGCGACCTCCCTTCGGGCCAGGGGGCTCGACGCGGGGTCGACGAGGGCTCGGACGTCGATGAGGGGCACGGTGTCCATGGAGCGAACTCTAGCCAGAAGTGCGTTGCCCCATCCTGAGCGGAAGCAGGACTCCAGCGAATGCCTCCGAGGCCCATTGGCTCAAGCGTTCCCACCACCGACCCAGGAAACCCAGGGGCCCATGAAATTGTCCGAGGGAACCGGAGGGTGGAACCCCAGACGGGAGGCCACCCTCGCCGGACGAAGCGCCTCCATCGGATCCACGGGACACATCCCCTGGGGCGGGAGAAGACCGCGGCGTCCCGCTGCTGGAATCCACGGACGCGGCCTCGCCATGGGGACGGAGTGCAACACAGGACGCCTCGGTATCCTCGAGGGCTGGCACAAGGTGGCCAAGGCTCCGTTCGTCCTCGCGAACCCCAGTCTCCAGCGCATCGTTCATCAGGAGGGAGGCCGGCACGGGAGCGTCACGAGGGTCCTCAGGAGAGGATGGAGCCTCGGGGGGAGCCTGCTCCTGGGGAGCAGGAGCGGGAACGGCAGGGACGAAGGCATTCAGCACAAGCTCATCGCAAGCCTTCATCAGTGCCGGCAGCTCCTGCTGAAGCGCCCGCACGTTGCGCGCGGACAGGGCATCCATCACGCAACAGGCCCACTCGCGCAGCGCCTCTCCGCCCAGGAGCGGCAGCAGTTCGGCGGCTCCTCCCAGGAATGCCCGCTGCAGGGACTGAACGAGGAGCACGTACCCGGGACGGTCCGCCACCCGCGCCGCCATCCGCAGCAACTCGAATTCCACCTGCGCGCAGGTGGCCCCCGGCTCCCAGCGCGCCGCGTTCCAGAGCTGGAAGCACGTACTCCTCAGCCGGTCCAGGTCGAGGTCCGAGGCCCTCGCGCAGCAGTCGACCAGAAGCTCCACCAGCACCTGCCGCTTGAGGCTGAAGGATCCCTCCAGGAGCCACCGGGCATTCGGGGAGCGCACGTCATGCAGCGCCAGGCCCAGATTCTCCAGCGTCAGCGACTCATCCAGCGCCACCGCGCGCGTCTTGCGGCCAGGGTGTTGCACCACCAGGCCCCGTGCGGCCAGCCGCCGCAGTGCCTCGCGGACGGTGCCCCGGCTCACCCCATAGCGCTGCGCCAGCTTCGCTTCGGGACCGAATTGCCCGCTCGGGTGCAGCCGCCCCAGCGCGATATCGCGCTCGATTTGAGCCTCCACATAGGCCACGAGTCCTCCCCGTCCCATCCCCATCCCCTCCCTCGTTCCAGCATCGCCATCCAACCATGGGGGTCTGACATGGACGTGCGGGCCCACCCTCCGCGTCGCTTGCCAGGCCAGCGCGCCCTCCGGGCCCGGGCGGCGAAAACCTGTCCGACTGTCCGACTGTCGGACTGTCGGACAAGTTCGCGGGCCCCATGCGGCGAAAACCTGTCCGACTGTCGGACAAGTTTTGAGGCAACCGGGCCCGGGAGGACGGCTTGGCATTCACGTCTGTCCTCACCGGGGCCACTTCCCGCTACCCTCGCGGTCCATGACCTCCGCTCGCGTCCCTGGCTCCCCGTTGCGGGTGGGCCTCCTTGGCTATGGCCTGTCCGGCTCGCGCTTCCATGGGCCCCTCATCGCCGCGGAACCCGCTTTCACCCTGGCGGCCGTGGCGTCGAGCCGCACGGAGGCCGTGGCCCGCGACTGGCCAGGGGTCCGCACCGGCACCGTGGAGTCTCTGCTGGCGGATCCGGACCTGGACGTGATCGTCGTGTGCACGCCCAATGACTCGCATGCCTCGCTCGCGGGACAGGCGCTTCGCTCGGGCAAGCATGTGGTGGTGGAGAAGCCCTTCGCCCTGGACGCGGACGAGGCGGTGCGGCTGGACGCGCTCGCGAAGGAGCGCGGGCGCTGCCTCACCGTGTTCCACAACCGGCGCTGGGACGGCGACTTCCTCACCGTGCGCCAGTTGCTGGAGCAGGGACGGCTGGGGACGCTCTATAGCCTGGAGAGCCACTTCGACCGCCTCCGGCCCCAGGTGAAGGATCGCTGGAAGGAGCAGGATGTCCCCGGCGGCGGGACGCTTTGGGACCTGGGCTCGCACCTCGTCGACCAGGCCGTGCAGCTCTTCGGCCTGCCCGAGTCGGTGGCCGCGGACCTGGGCCGGCAACGTCCGGGCGCGCAGGGCACGGACTGGTTCCACCTGGTGCTGCGCTACGGCGCGCTGCGCGTGGTGCTGCACTCCGGATCCGTGGTGCACGCGCCGTGGCCCCGCTTCGTGTTGCAGGGCGATCGGGATGCGTACGTGAAGCATGCGCTGGATCCGCAGGAGGGACAGCTCGAAGCGGGCCTGCGCCCCGGCCATCCGGACTTCGGCCAGGAACCCGCGGAGCGCCACGGCCGGTTGCTGGCCTCGGGGGAAACCATCGCCACCGTGCCCGGCGACTACGGCCAGTTCTACCGGCAGCTCGGCGCCGCCATCCGCCACGGCGCTCCCGTGCCCGTGACGGCGCTGAGCGCAAGCGAGACGGTGCGCGTCATCCAAGCCGCGATCCAGAGCGACCTGGAAGGCCGCCGCATTCCGCTGCCGCCTCGCGACTGAAGCCTCAGAGCGTCTTCTCCAACACCAGGAACGTGGGCGACGCGTAGCCCGCGTGCGTTCCATGGGAATGGAAGACGTAGCGCTGGCGCGCGTACCACGCATGGTGCGACGTGAGCGCGAGCCGCACCGACAGCCGCACGCGCGTCTGGCCCAGTTCGCGCGCTCGGGACTCCACGGCCTCCATGAGGCGCAGCGACACGCCCTGGCCCCGGTGCGAGGGCAGCACCGCGAGCCGGTCCAGATACAGGTGGTCCCCCTTCGGGTGGAAGAACACGCAGCCGAAGAGGATGCCGTCCGCTTCCGCGACGAAGGCGCCGCCGTCCACCAGCTCGCGCCGCACCACGGCCTCCGTCTTGTCGTGCGCGCTGGAGGGCGGATCCAGTCGGCCGCGGTACTCCTCGAAGGCGTCGCGCAGCACCTGGGTGATCCGCTCGGCGTCGGTGGGCACGGCTTCGCGGATCCGGGAGGGCTCGGGCATTCCCGAAGTCTAGTGGAAACGTCAGGCGCGGGCGTTCCACCACCACGGTGAAACACCGCTGAAACATGTCACCAGAGACCGGGCGTGGATCGGAATTCCCGCTCGGTCCCCACCGCCCGCACGGCTGTGCTCCCGAGCGGGCTGACAGCCGGGCCCTCTCGAGCAAATCGCTGCGGCCGTGTCGGAGTGTCTGTCTACTATCCCGCGCGCTCGCGAGTCCGGGAACCCGTCGCATCTCCTCCGCGAGCGTTCGCAAGACCCCCTCCCAAGGAGTCTCTGGCCCATGGCTTCCACCCCTGAGCAGAAGCGCGCGCGGCTTGCGGAGCTGCTGCGCGAGAAGCGCCGCCCCACGTCGCGGGTCCCCGCGTCGTTCGGTCAGGAGCGCATGTGGTTCCAGGAGCGGCTGGCGCCCGGGCAGGCTGGATTGAACCTGCTCTTTTCGGTGCGCCTGGAGGGCCTGCTCGATGTGCCCTCGCTGGTGGGGAGCCTGAACGAAGTGGTGCGCCGCCACGCGGTGCTGCGCACCACCTTCGTGGAACACGACGGACGCCCGTGGCAGCGCATCACGCCCGAACTGGACGTGCCCCTGCCCGTGGTGCCGGTGACGGATGCCGCGGAGGCCTGGCGCAGGCTGCACGAGGAGGCTCGCGCGCCGTTCGACCTGGAGCAGGGGCCACTGCTGCGCGCCGTGCTCTTCGCTGTCTCCCCCACCGAGCACCTGTTGCTGCTCGCGCTGCACCACACCGTGTCCGACGGCTGGTCCATGGGCCTGCTGGTGCACGAACTGGGCGTCCTCTACGAGGCCCTGGCTTCGGGCGGGACGCCGGTGCTGCCCACGCTGGCGTTGCAGTACGCGGACTTCTCCGTGTGGCAGCGGGAGGCGTTGAAGGGGGAGGCACTGGAGGCGTCGCTCGCCCTGTGGCGCTCGCGGCTGGATGCGCGGGCGGTCCTGTCGCTGCCAACGGATCGGCCCCGCTCCGGACAGGCGGACAGCCGGGGGGCGACCGTGTCCGCGATGCTGCCCGCCGTGTTGGTGCAGCGGCTCGCGGCCCTGGCTGCGCAAGAAGGCACCACCCTCTTCACCGTATTGCTCGCGGGCTTCAAGGCACTGCTCCTGCGCTACTCCGCGCAGGACGACCTCACGGTCGGAACGCCTGTCGCGGGACGCTCGCGCGCGGAGCTGGAGCCGCTGGTCGGGTTGTTCGTCAACACGCTCGCGCTGCGCACGTCGCTCGCGGGGGATCCCTCGTTCCGCGCGCTCATGGGCCGCGTGCAGGCGACGTCGGTGGAGGCCTTCGCGCACCAGGACGTGCCCTTCGAGAAGCTGGTGGAGGTGCTTCAGCCTCCGCGCCACCTGGACGTGCCCCCGTTCTTCCAGGTGATGTTCGTCCTGCAGAACACGCCCCTTCCCACCGTGCACCTGCCCGGGCTGTCGCTGGACGCGCAGCTGGTGGACAGTGGCTTCGCGCAGTTCGACCTCACCCTCTTCGCCTTCGAACAGGCGGACGGCCTGCGCCTCACCGCCGAGTACCGCGCCGCACTCTTCGATGAGGCCACGATGGTGCGGCTGCTGGGGCACCTGCGCGTCCTGCTGGAGGACGCCGTCTCCCGGCCGGATGCGGGCCTGTCGGAGCTGTCCCTCCTGGACGCGGCCGAGCGGCAGCGCGTGCTTCATGCGTGGAGCGGGCCCCGGGAGGCGTTTCCTCGTGGCGTACTGCTGTATCAGCGGGTGGAAGCGCAGGTGGCTCGCACGCCGGATTCGGTGGCCGTCACGTTTGGCGAGACGGCGCTCACCTATGCGCAGCTGGATGCCCGGGCCAACCAGCTCGCGTGGCACCTGCGGTCCATGGGCGTGGGGCCGGAGGTTCGCGTCGGGTTGATGCTGGAGCGGTCGCTGGAGCTGGTGGTGGCGCTGCTCGCGACGTTGAAGGCGGGAGGTGCGTACGTTCCGCTGGATCCGTCCCTGCCCGCACAGCGGCTCGCGTGGATGTTCGAGGATGCCCGGCCCGCGGTGGTGCTCATCCAGGAGCGGCTGGTGGCGCGGCTGCCGATCGGGGACGCCGTGCCGGTGCTCCGCCTGGATTCCCAGTGGGCGGAGGTGGCTCGGCAGCCGTCCGGGACGCCGCCTCCAGTGGCCTCGGAGGACGCGCTGGCGTACGTCATCTTCACCTCCGGCAGCACGGGGCGGCCGAAGGGAGCGATGAACGCGCACTCGGGCATCGTCAACCGGCTCCTGTGGATGCAGGGGGCGCTGCCGCTTTCAGCGGGCGATGCGGTGTTGCAGAAGACGCCCTTCAGCTTCGACGTGTCCGTGTGGGAGTTCTTCCTGCCGCTGATGGCAGGCGCGCGGCTCGTGGTGGCTCGGCCCGGCGGACACCAGGAGCCGGACTATCTGGCGGACCTCATTGCCCGGGAGCGCATCACCGTCACGCACTTCGTGCCGTCCATGCTCCAGGCGTTCCTGGAAGCCCCCGGCCTGGAGCAGTGCGCGTCGCTGCGCCAGGTGGTGTGCAGCGGTGAAGCGCTGCCGCTGGAGCTGGCCGAACGGTGCCTGGCGCGGCTGCCCCACGCCCGGCTGCACAACCTCTATGGCCCCACCGAAGCCGCGGTGGAGGTCACCGCGTATGAGTGCGTGCGGGGCGCGCTGGGGCGCTCCGTGCCCATCGGGTATCCGGTGGCGAATACGGCGATCCGGCTGCTGGACGCGTCGCTGCGGCCGGTGCCCCAGGGTGTTCCCGGGGAGCTGTTCATCGGCGGCGTCCAGGTGGGCCGCGGGTATCTGGGTCGCGCGGAGCTGACCGCGGAGCGCTTCATCCCGGACGCGTTCAGTGACCAGCCCGGGGCCCGGCTGTACCGCACGGGGGACCTCGCCCGGTGGCTGCCGGATGGCGCCATCGAGTACCTGGGCCGGACCGACTTCCAGGTGAAGGTGCGCGGACTGCGCATCGAGCTGGGAGAGATCGAGGCCGCGCTGGAGCAGCACCCGTCCGTGCGGCAGGCCGTCGTCGTGGCGCTCGCGGGCGTCACGGCGAGCGACACGCGGCTGGTGGCGTATCTCGTCGGAGGGACGGACGTACCGGAGACGGAGGCCCTCCGGGCGTTCCTCTCCGAGAAGCTTCCCGAGTACATGGTGCCCGGTGCCTTCGCCTCGCTGGAGGCCCTGCCCCTGACGTCCAGCGGCAAGGTCGACCGCAGGGCGCTGCCCGTGCCCGGCATCGTGTCGGGGGCGGCTCCGGAGTACGTCGCGCCGCGCACGCCCCTGGAGGAGCGGCTGGCTTCGCTCTGGGCGGAGCTGCTGCGCGTGGAGCGCGTGGGCGTGCACGATGACTTCTTCGCGCTGGGAGGGCATTCGCTGCTCGCCACGCAGCTCCTTTCGCGCATCCGGGCGGCGTTGCAGGTGGAGCTGCCCCTGCGCGCGGTCTTCAAGGCGCCCACGCTCGCGGCCCTGGCTTCGGCGCTGGAGGAGACGCAGGGCCGGAGCGAGGGCCCCCAGGCGCCGCTCTTGCGGCCCGTGGGCCGGGAGGGCGAGCTCGCGCTGTCCTTCGCGCAGCAGCGCCTGTGGTTCCTGGAGCAGCTGCAGCCCGGGGGCGTTGCGTACAACCTGCCCGGGACCGTCCTGCTCGAAGGCGCGCTCCATGTCCCCGCGCTGCGGCAGGCCCTG
This sequence comes from Corallococcus sp. CA049B, assembly GCF_003611685.1. Taxonomy (NCBI): domain Bacteria; kingdom Pseudomonadati; phylum Myxococcota; class Myxococcia; order Myxococcales; family Myxococcaceae; genus Corallococcus; species Corallococcus sp. CA049B. The sequence goes on from NZ_RAWC01000074.1 coordinate 6,870, forward strand.
GACGCGCTCGTCGAGCGTCATGAGGTGCTGCGCACCACGTTCGCCTCCGGAGCCCATGGGCCGGTTCAGCGCATCGAGGCCCCTGGTGCATGCCCGTTCGAACTCGTGCACCTGGAGGACTCGCCGCTGCGGGACTTCGTCGCCGCGCAGGCGCAGCGGCCCTTCGACCTGGCTCGGGGCCCGATCTTCCGCGCGGTGCTCGTGCGGCTGGAGGAGACGCGGCACGTGCTGCTCGTCCTCACGCATCACATCGCTTCGGACGGCTGGTCCACGGGGGTGCTCGTTCGCGAGCTGGTCACCCTCTATCGGGCCTTTGCTTCCGGCCAGCGTCCTTCGCTTCCGCCACTTCCCATCCAGTACGCCGACTTCGCCGCGTGGCAGCGCTCCTGGCTTCAGGGCGAGGTGCTCAACTCGCAGCTTGCGTGGTGGCGGGAGCAGCTCGCGGGTGCGCCTCCGCTCCTGATGCTTCCCACGGACCGGCCTCGTCCGGCGGTGCAGACGTTCTCGGGAGACTCGCTCGCGGTGCGGCTGTCCCGGGAGCTGACGGACGGCGTGCATGCCGTGGCGAGGCAGACTGGGGCCACCCCCTTCATGGTGCTGCTGGCCGCGTACCAGCTGCTGCTGTCCCGGTACGCCGGACAGGACGACGTCAGCGTGGGCGCTCCGGTCGCGGGCCGCACCCGTTCGGAGACGGAGGGCTTGATTGGCTTCTTCGTCAACACGCTGGTGATGCGTGCGCGCATCGACCCTCGCGCTTCGTTCCGGACGCTGCTGGCCCAGGTGCGCGCCTCGACGCTCGGCGCCTTCGAGCACCAGGATGTTCCCTTCGAGAAGCTGGTGGAGGAGCTCCAGCCCGCACGCGACCTGAGCCACACGCCGTTCTTCCAGGTCACCCTCACCCTCCAGAACGCGCCGGCTGCGGAGTGGCGGCTGCCGGACCTCACGCTGCGCGAGCTGCCTCCTCCCTTCACGCCGTCGAAGTACGACTTCAGCCTCATCCTGGAGGAGTCAGCGGACGGCTTCAGCGGCAGCCTCCACTACAACACCGACCTCTTCGACCCGGCCTTCCTCCAGGGGTTGATGCAGGGCTACGCCACGTTGCTGGAGGCGCTTCCCGGACAGCTGGAGGCCCCGGTGGCGCGGCTGCCGCTGATGCCCGCCGGAGTGCGGCGTCAGGTGCTGGAGGACTGGAGCGGGGTCTCCGCCGTGCAGGACTTCTCCGCACGGTCCATCCCGGCCCGCTTCGCGGAACAGGTCGCCCGGGCGCCGGACGCGGTGGCGCTCGTGTCCGAGTCCGGAAGCCTGACGTACGCGCGGCTCGATGCGCGGGCGAACCAGCTCGCCCACCACCTTCGCGCCTCTGGCATCTCCGAGGGCAGCCGCGTGGCAGTGCTGTTGCCGCGCTCGCCGGACCTCATCGTCTCGCTGCTGGCGGTGCTCAAGACTGGAGCGGCTTATGTCCCCATCGACCTGAATGCTCCGCCCGAGCGCTGGTCCCTCCTGCTGGAGCAGTCCGGGGCGGGGATGGTGATCACGCGGGAGGCGCTCGCGGATGAGCTGCCGTCGTTGATGACGCCGCTGGTGCTGCTGGATGCGGACGCGTCCCGGCTGGCTTCGCGTCCGGAGACAGCTCCAGCGGAGCCTCGCGCGACAGGGGACCGGTTGGCCTATGTCCTCTTCACCTCGGGTTCGACCGGGACGCCCAAGGGCGTCTGCGTTCCGCACCGCGCCGTGTCGCGGCTGGTGGTGGACACCGGCTTCATGCGCTTCGGCCCGGAGGAGGTCTTCCTCCAGCTCGCGCCGGCCGCGTTCGATGCTTCGACGCTCGAAGTCTGGGGCGCGTTGCTGCATGGGGCCCGGCTCGTGCTCGCGCCTCCGGGGGAGCTGTCCCTCGCGCGCATCGCGGAGGTGCTGAGAGGGCACCGCGTCACCACGCTGTGGCTCACGGCCGCCCTCTTCGAACAGATGGCCGTGCACCATCCGGAGGCCCTCGCCTCCGTGTCGCAGGTGCTGGCGGGAGGCGACGTGCTCCCGGCGTCCCGCGTGCGGGAACACCTGGCGCGGCTGCGTCCGGGCACGGTGTTGATCAACGGCTACGGCCCCACCGAGAACACCACCTTCTCCGCCACGCACCGGATGCATGCGGGCGATGCCGTGGAGAGCGCCGTCCCCATCGGGCGTCCACTGCCCCACTCCACCGCCTACGTGCTGGATCTGGCGCTGCGGCCCGTGCCCCCTGGCATGCCGGGAGAGCTGTACGTCGGCGGCGAGGGGCTGGCGTGGGGCTACCTCCACCAGCCCGCGCTCACCGCCGAACGCTTCGTGCCCCACCCGTTCAGCACGACGCCGGGGGCTCGGCTCTACCGCACCGGCGACAGGACGCGCTGGCGCGCGGACGGCACGTTGGACTTCCTGGGGCGCACCGACTTCCAGGTGAAGCTGCGCGGCTTCCGCATCGAACCGGGTGAAATCGAAGCGGCCCTGCGCGGACTGCCGGGCGTGCACGAAGCCGTGGCAGTGGTGCGCGAGGACGTCGCCGGAGACAAGCGGCTGGTGGCCTACGTCGTCGGTGAGGCACTGGACGGCAGGGCGCTGCGCCCGGAGCTCCAGCTGCGGCTCCCCGACTACCTGATCCCCAGCGCCTTCGTGGTGCTGGACACCCTGCCCCTCAACGCCAACGGCAAGCTGGACCGCTCCGCGCTCCCCGCTCCCGAGGCCCCCGCGGCTTCGGCGGACACGTTCGTCGCGCCCCGCGACGCGGTGGAGGAGCGGCTCGCCGCCCTCTTCGCGGAGGTGCTGCACCTTCCTCGCGTGGGCATCCACGATGACTTCTTCGACCTGGGGGGCCACTCCCTGCTGGCCACGCAGGTGGTGTCGCGCGTGCGCTCGACGCTGGGGGTGGAGCTGCCCCTGGGCGACCTCTTCGCCGCGCCCACGGTGGAGACGCTCGCAGTCCGTGTGGCGGCCCTGCGCTCCCGGGAGGACTCCCGGCCGGGGACGCCGCCGCTCGTGGCCGTGCCGCGCTCCGGTCCCGTGCCGCTGTCCTACGCGCAGCAGCGGCTCTGGTTCCTGGATCAACTCCAGCCGGGCAGCGCCTTCTACAACGTGCCCGGCATCCTGGTGCTCGATGGCGCGCTGGAGGCCTCGGCGCTGGAGCAGTCCCTCCAGGCACTGGTGCGCCGCCATGAAGTCCTGCGCACCACGTTCGTGTCCGACGGGGACTCGCCGGTCCAGCGTCTCCATCCCGAAGCTACGCTCACGCTGTCCGTCGTCTCGCTGGAGTCCGTTCCCGAGGACCGCCGTGAAGCCGAGGCGCACCGTCACGCCGCCTCCGAGGCCGCGCGGCCCTTCAACCTGGGCACCGGGCCCCTGGTGCGCGCCGTGTTGCTGCGGCTGGATTCACGGCGTCACTGGCTGCTGCTCACGCTGCACCACATCGTCTCCGACGGTTGGTCCATTGGCGTCTTCGCTCGCGAGCTGGGCGCGCTGTACCGGGCCTTCGCTTCCGGTCAGTCCCCGGCGCTGCCTCCCCTGCCCCTCCAGTACGCGGACTTCGCCCTCTGGCAGCGCTCGTGGCTCCAGGGGGACGCGCTCCAGGCGGAGCTGGAGTGGTGGCGGCGGGAACTCGACGGCGCGCCCACCGCGCTGGAGCTGCCCACCGACCGGCCTCGCCCCGTCTCACAGTCGTTCCGGGGCGCGTCGCTTCCCGTGGCGCTGTCCCCGGACGTGTCCGGCGCGGTGAAGGCGCTGGCGGCCCGGGGAGGTGCCACGCCGTTCATGGTGCTGCTCGCGGGCTTCCAGTTGCTGCTGTCGCGCTACACGGGTCAGGACGACGTGCTCGTGGGCTCCGCCATCGCCAACCGCAACCGCGCGGAGACGGAGGGCCTCATCGGCTTCTTCGTGAACACGCTGGTGCTGCGTGCTCGCATTGATCCACGGGCCTCGTTCCGGGCGCTGCTGGCCCAGGTGAAGGCGACGACGCTCGCGGCGTACTCGCACCAGGACCTGCCCTTCGAGAAGCTGGTGGAGGGCATGCAGGGGGCTCGGGACCTGAGCCGGTCTCCGCTGTTCCAGGTGGCGTTCACCTTCCAGAACGCTCCCGTGGACGCGCTGGATCTTCCCGGCCTCCGCCTGGAGCTGCGCGCCGGCGAAGTCACCACCGCGAAGTTCGACCTGGACTTCAGCCTCCAGGAACGGGACGGCGCGTTCAGCGGTGACCTGAACTTCAGCACCGACCTCTTCGACCCCGCCACCGTCACGCGGATGATGGCGCACTTCCAGGCGCTGCTCGGCGCGCTCACGGCCCGCCCGGATGCGCCCGTGCGGGAGCATTCGCTGCTCGACGGCGCGGAACGCCAGCGCGTGCTCGTGGACTGGAATGCCACGCAGCGTCCGCTCGCGCCCCATACCGTGCCGGAGCTGTTCGCGGCCCAGGTGCTCCGCGCTCCGGACGCCGTCGCCGTCCAGCACGAAGGCCGGGGGCTCACCTACGCGGCGCTGGCGGAGCGGGCGCGGCGGCTGGCCCGGCGCCTGCGCGCCTTCGGACTCCCTCCGGAGGCACGGGTCGCGCTGTGCGTGGAGCGGGGCCTGGAGCTGGTGGTGGGGATGCTCGGCATCCTGGAGGCGGGCGGCTGCTACGTGCCCATGGACCCCGCCTATCCGCGCTCGCGCATCGCGTTCATGTTCGAGGACGCGGGCGTCTCCGCGGTGGTGGGCCAGCAGGATTTGCTGGGCGCCCTTCCGGAGCACTCCCTGCCCACGGTGTGCCTGGAGCCGGGCGTAGAAGAAGCCGGCCAGGAACCGATACCTGCCTCCGCGGACGCCCCCGTGCGGCCGGGGCAACTGGCCTACGTGCTCTACACGTCAGGCTCCACGGGCACGCCCAAGGGCGTGGGCATCACGCACCAGTCCATCGTGCACCTGGTGCGGGACACGAACTACGTCGAGCTCGGGCCGGATGACTGCGTGGTGCAGGCGGGCACGCCTTCGTTCGACCTGGCCACCTTCGAGGTCTGGGGCGCGCTGCTCAACGGCGCGCGGCTCGTCATCCTGCCGCGTGAGGTGACGCTGGCTCCGGCGGAGCTGGCTCGCACCCTGCGCGAGGTGGGCGCCACCACGGCCCTGTTCGCCACGGCCCTGTTCCACACCGTGGCGCGTGAAGTGCCGGGTGCCTTCGCCACGATGCGCACGGTCCTCTACGCCGGTGAGGCCGCGAACGCGGACGCGGCTCGTGCGGTGCTGCGCGCGGGGCCTCCGGGCCGGCTGGTGAACCTGTACGGCCCCACGGAGACGACCGTGGGCGTCACCACGCATGACATCGTGGATCTGCCAGAGCACGCGACGTCGGTGCCCATCGGACGGCCGATGACGCGCGTCCAGACGTACGTGCTGGATGCGTATGGGCAGCCCGTGCCCGTGGGCGTCCCGGGCGAGCTGCACCTGGGCGGTGACGGCCTGGCCCGGGGCTACCTGGGGCGCCCCGAGCTGACAGCGGAGCGCTTCGTGCCGTCACCGTTCGGCACAGTGCCCGGTGCGCGGCTGTACCGCACGGGCGACCGGGTGCGCTGGCTCGCGGATGGGACGTTGGACTTCCTGGGCCGCATGGACACGCAGGTGAAGCTGCGCGGCTTCCGCATCGAGCTGAGCGAGGTGGAGGCCATCCTCCGCCAGCACCCCTCGGTGAAGACCGCGGTGGCGGAGGTCATCGAGGATCGCCTCGTGGCGTGGTTCGTGCCGGGCGCTCCGGTGGAGGCAGCGGCGTTGCGCGCCTTCGTCTCCGAGCGGCTTCCCGCGCCGCTGGTGCCCTCCGCGTTCGTGTCGCTGGGCGCGCTGCCGCTCACGCCCGTGGGCAAGGTGGACCGCAAGGCGCTGCCCGCTCCGGATGCGCGCTCGGTCGCTGGCGGACCGGTGGCTCCGGAGCGGATGACGCTCTTCCAGCAGCGCATCGCCACGCTGTTCCAGGAGCTGCTCCGCCTGGAGTCGGTGGGTCTGCACGATGACTTCTTCGTCATCGGGGGCCATTCGCTGCTGGCCACGCAGCTCGTCTCCCGGCTGCGTTCGACCTTCGGCGTGGAGCTGCCGCTGCGCGCAATCTTCGATGCGCCCACCGCCGCCCGGCTCACGGAGCGGGTGGAGGCCCACCTCCTCGCGCGCGTCGAAGGACCGCGCATCCCGGCCCTCGTCGCCACGTCGAGGGAGCGGGACCTGCCGGTGTCCTACGCGCAGCAGCGGCTGTGGGTGGTGGAGCAGCTCCGCCCGGGCGGCAGTCACTACACCCTCGCCACCGCGCTGCGGCTGGACGGCGCGCTGGACGTGGAGGCGCTGCGCCGCGCCCTGGAGCTCGTCGTCTCCCGGCATGAGGCCCTGCGCACCACGTTCGCGATGAAGGAGGGCCAGCCCGTCCAGCACGTACACCCGGCGGGTGCTTGGGAGCTGCCGGTCACCGACCTGCCCCCCATGCCCCGGGAGTCCCGCGAGGCCGAGGCCCAGCGGCGCGCCGTGGAGGAGGCCGCCCTTCCCTTCGACCTGGGCCGGGGACCGGTGCTGCGCACGCGGCTGCTCCGCCTGGACGCGAGGGAGCACCTGTTGCTCCTGTGCATGCACCACATCGTCTCCGATGGTTGGTCGCTCGGCGTGCTCGTCCGCGAGGTGGCCGGCGCCTACGAGTCCTTCGCTTCGGGCCGGACACCCGCGTTGCCGGCGCTGCCGGTGCAGCCCGCGGACTTCGCCGTGTGGCAGCGCTCGTGGCTCCAGGGGGACGTGCTGGCGCGGGAGGTGTCGTGGTGGAAGCAGCACCTCGCCGGGGCACCCCAGGTGCTGGAGCTGCCCACGGACAAGGCGCGTCCGCCGCTCCAGTCCACGAAGGGGGCGCTGCTCCCCGTGCACCTTCCGTCCGCGGGCGTGGAGCGGTTGGTGGCGTTGGGCCGCTCGGAAGGCGCGACGCCGTACATGGCGCTGCTCGCGGTGTGGCAGGTGCTGCTGTCGCGGTACTCGCGGCAGGAGGAGCTGCTGGTGGGCTCGCCCATCGCGGGCCGCGACCGCGCGGAATTGGAGGGGCTGGTCGGCTTCTTCGTGAACACGCTGGTGCTGCGCGGGCGCGTGCGTCCGGGGGACTCGTTCCGGGCGCTGCTCTCCCAGGTCCGGGCCACGGCGCTCGCCGCCTTCGAGCACCAGGACCTGCCGTTCGAGAAGCTGGTGGAGGAGCTGCACGTGGCTCGCGACCTGAGCCGCAACCCGCTGGTGCAGGCGGTGTTCGCGCTCCAGAACGCGCCCACCGGCGAGTTGAAGGCGCCGGGGCTCACGCTGCGCCCCGTGCAGGTGGACAACGCCACGGCCCGCTTCGACCTGGGCCTGTTGCTGCATGAGGCGCCGGACGGCCTGCGCGGCGTCATCGAATACAGCACGGACCTCTTCGAGCGCCCCACCGTGGAGCGGCTGGCCGGCCACCTGCGCACGTTGCTGGACGCTGTCGTCGCCGCTCCAGACCTTCCCCTGGCCCAGGTGGAGTGGCTCACGCCCGAGGAGCGCCAACAGGTGCTCACGGACTGGAACGCCACCGGCGTGGACTACCCGCGTGAGTCGAACCTCGTGGAACGCTTCGCGCTCCAGGTCGCGCAGCGTCCGGAGGCCCTCGCGCTGGAAGCGGGTGACGCGCGGCTGACGTATTCGCGGCTCGATGCGCGGGCGAATGCGCTGGCCTGGGTGCTGCGCTCGCACGGCGTGGGGCCGGATGCGCTGGTGGCGGTGTGCCTGGAGCGCTCGGCGGAGCTCGTCGTTACGCTCCTGGCCATCCTCAAGGCGGGCGGGGCCTATGTCCCCCTGGATGCCGCGTATCCCGCGCGGCGCCTGGCCCTCATGCTGGAGGACGCGCCGCCGCGACTGCTCGTCACCACCCGCGCGCTGAGGGCGTCGCTGCCCGTCGCGGAGGCAGTGCCTTGCGTCTTCGTGGAGGAGACGCGCCTGGAGGAACAGCCCTCCACGGCTCCGGACGTGGCGCTGTCCTCGCGGAACCTCGCGTATGTGGACTTCACCTCCGGCAGCACCGGACGCCCCAAGGGCGTCGCCGTGGAGCACCGGGGCGTGCTGCGGCTCCTGCACGGTGCCCCCTGGGCCCGCTTCACTCCGGACGAGACGTTCCTGCTGATGGCGCCGCTGTCCTTCGACGCGTCGACGTTGGAGCTGTGGGGGCCGCTGCTGTCCGGCGGCAGGCTCGTGGTGTTTCCGCCGCAGCCGCCCACGGACCTGGAGCTGCTGGGCCAGCTCATCCGCCGTCACGGCGTCACGTCGCTCTACCTGTCCGCGGGATTGTTCGCGCAGGTGGTGGACGTGAAGCACGAAGTGCTGCGCGGACTGCGGCAGCTCTTCGTCGGCGGGGACGTCCTGTCCCCCACGCACACGCGCCGCGTGGTGGAGACGCTGGGGCTCCCGGTGGTCAACGGCTACGGCCCCACCGAGGCCACCGTCTTCACCTGCTGCTTCCGCATGGAGCGCCCCGAGGACGTCCCGGGCGAATCGATCCCCATTGGACCTCCGTTGCCGAACACCCGGACGTTCGTGGTGGACGGCGCGCTGCGGCCGGTGCCCGTGGGTGTGCCGGGGGAGCTGCTCATCGGTGGAGACGGGCTCGCGCGGGGCTACCTCTCCCGCCCGGACCTCACGGCCGAGCGCTTCATCCCCCACCCCTTCGCCACCACGCCCGGAGAGCGCGTGTACCGCACGGGAGACCGGGTGCGCTGGCGCGCGGACGGGCGCCTGGAGTTCCTGGGCCGCATCGACACTCAGGTGAAGGTGCGCGGCTACCGCATCGAGCTGTCCGAGGTCGAGGCCGCCCTCCGGGACTGGCCCGCCCTCACCGACGCGGCCGTGCTCGTGCGCGAGGACGTGCCCGGCGACAAGCGGCTCGTGGCCTACGTGGTGGCCGGCGCGCTGGACGTCCAGGCGCTGCGCGAACACCTGCGACAGCGGCTGCCCGAGTACATGGTCCCGGCCGCGGTCGTCCCGCTGCCCGTGCTGCCCCTCACCGCCACCGGCAAGCTGGACCGCCAGGCCCTGCCCGCGCCGGACGTCGCGGCGAGTGCTCGCAAGGGGCGGTTCGTGGAGCCCGCGGATCCGCTGGAGGAACAGCTCGCCGCCATCTGGGCGCGGGAGCTGGGCGCCCGGAGCGTCGGCGTCCACGATCACTTCTTCGAGGACCTGGGCGGCACGTCGCTCACCGTGGTCCGCGTCGCCAGCCGGTTGCACGAGGCGCTCCAGCGCGACGTGCCCGTGGTCTGGCTGTTCGAACACCCGACGGTCCACGGATTGGCCCGGCGGCTGGAGCGCGAAGGCCTGCCCGCGTGCTCCAGCCTCGCGCCCACGCCGCCCCCCGTAGCGCCCGCGGTCCCTGACTCCACGGCACCCGTGGAGCCCGTCGCGTCCGTGCCATCCACGCCTGCTTCCGCTCCGGCTCCCACGCCCATGCCTTCCAGCTCCGCCTCCACGCCCATGCCGTCAGAGGCCGCGACGGAGCGAACGCCAGCGCTGCCGTCGAACGCCATCGCCATCATCGGCATGTCCGGGCGCTTCCCTGCCGCCGCGTCGGTGGAGGAGTTCTGGCGCAACCTGCGTGAAGGCGTGGAGTCCATCTCGCGCTTCACTCCCGAGGAACTGGAGGCGATGCCCGGCCTGCCTCCGGGCGTGTCGCTGACCCAGCACCCGGGGTTCGTGCCCGCGCAGGGCGTGCTCGCGGACATCGATCAGTTCGATCCCGCGTTCTTCGACATGTCGCTGCGCGAGGCGCAGTGGACGGATCCGCAGCAGCGGATGTTCCTCCAGTGCGCGTGGGCGGCGCTGGAGGACGCGGGCCTCGACCCCGCGCGCTTCCCGGGCGTCATCTCCCTCTTCGCGGGCGCGAACGAGTCCGGCTACGCGAGCGAGGTGCAGCGGCACCTGCCGTTGGACTCGGCGGCGTTCTTCGAGCTGTACGGCACCGCGACCTACCAGAGCCTGCCGACGAAGGTGTCCTACAAGCTGGGGCTCACCGGCGAGAGCATGCTCGTGTACACGGCGTGCTCCACGGGGCTCGTGACGGTGCACGTCGCGTGTCAGAACCTGCTGTCCGGCCTGTCGGACGTGGCGCTCGCGGGCGCGACGCGGCTGTCCGTGCCCCAGCGCACCGGCTACGTGCACCAGGAGGGGATGATCTACTCCCCGGACGGTCACTGCCGCGCCTTCGATGCGAAGGGCAAGGGCACCGTCTCCGGCAGCGGCGTGGCGGCCGTGGTGCTCAAGCGGCTGGAAGACGCGGTCCGCGACGGAGACCCCATCCACGCCGTCATCCGAGCCACCGCCGTCAACAACGACGGGCGCGACAAGTCCGGCTTCACGGCGCCCAGCGTGCAGGGGCAGGCGACCGTCATCACGCAGGCGCTGCGCCGCTCGGGCGTGGCGGCGGGTGACATCGGCTACGTGGAGGCTCACGGGACGGCGACCCCGCTGGGTGACCCCATCGAGGTCGCGGCGCTCCAGCGCGCCTACGGCCTGGGGCCCGAGCACCGGGGCACCATCCCCCTGGCGTCGCTCAAGACGAACGTGGGCCACCTGGACACGGTGGCGGGGCTCGCGGGGCTCATCAAGGTCGCGCTGTCGCTGCGCGAGGAGGAGATTCCTCCCAGCCTCCACTTCGAGTCGCCGAACCCGCGGATCGACTTCGACGCGGGGCCGTTCTTCGTCAACACGCGCCTGCGGCCCTGGCCTCGGGGGAAGACGCCCCGGCGCGCGGCGGTGAGCTCGTTTGGCGTGGGCGGGACGAATGCGCACGCCGTGCTGGAGGAGGCGCCCGTTGTCCGGAGCGGGCCCACTGCGCGTTCGCACCAGCTGTTCGTATTGTCGGCGCGCTCGCCAGAGTCCCTGGAGGCAGGAGCGCTGGCGCTGGCGTCGCACGTGCTGGCGGCCCGGTCTCCGGAGGCGCTGGAGGCCGCGTCGTTGAAGCTGGCGGATCAGATCCTGTCCGCGCGTTCGCCGGAGGCCTTGGAGGCGGCGGCGAAGCAGCTCGCGTTGCGCGTGCTGTCTGCGCGCTCGCCGGAGTCGCTGGAGGCGTTGTCGGCCCGGTTCTCGGTGGAGGTCGCGGGGGATGACGTGGCGTTCGCGGACTCCGCGTACACGCAGGCGGTGGGACGCCGGGCCTTCGAGTACCGGAGAGCGGTGGTCGCCCGGGACGCGGCGGATCTGGCGAAGCAGCTTCGCAAGCCGGCCACGCCCTCGCGCTTGAAGGACGTGGAGGGGGCGCGCCGCAAGCGGGTGGCGTTCGTGTTCTCCGGTCAGGGCTCGCAGCAGGTGGGCATGGGCCGGGAGCTGGATGCGTCCGTGCCCGCGTTCCGCGCGCAGGTGGATGCGTGCCTGGAGCTGCTGGATGCGCCGCTGCGCTCGCGGGTGGAGCTGCTGCTGCGGCCGGGACCGGGCCAGGAGGCCGAGGCGTCCGCGATGCTCTCCGACACCCGGGGCGCGCTGCCGGCCCTGTTCACGGTGCAGGTGGCGCTGGCTCGGCTGTGGCAGGCGTGGGGCATCGTCCCTCACGCCGTGCTGGGACACAGCTTCGGTGAGTACGCCGCCGCATGTGTCGCGGGTGTGCTCTCGCTGCCGGATGCGCTGCGGCTGGCCGTGGTCCGAGGCGAGCTGATGCACCGGCTGCCTCCGGGCGCGATGCTCGGCGTGGCGCTGCCGGCGGCGGAGGTCCGGCTGCTGCTGTCCGGACGGCTGACGCTCGCGGCGATCAACGCGCCGGACCGGTGTGTCGTCTCCGGGCCCGTGGACGAGGTGGAGCGCCTCCAGGCGGTGTTGCAGCAGCGCAAGGCGGGCGCGGTGCGCATGCCGTCGGGTCATGCGTTCCACTCGGCGGACGTGGAGCCGTTGATGGCGGAGCTGGCGCGCGCGGTGGGTGCGCTCCAGCGGAACGATCCTTCCGTGCGTTACGTCTCCAGCCTCACGGGGGCGCTGGCGCGTCCGGGCGAGCTGGCCTCGCCGGAGTACTGGGCCACGCAGATGCGGCAGCCCGTGCGGTTCACGGACGCGGTGGGGACCCTGCTGGAGGAAGGGTGCAGCGTGCTGCTGGAGGTGGGGCCCGGCCAGGACCTCACCCCGCTGATCCGCGCGTGCCTGGGTGAGGACCGGGAGCGAGTGAAGGCGCTCGCGTCGCTGCGCCGGGGCGGTGCGACGACGGAGCAGTCGGGGTTGCTCCAGTGCGTGGGCGAGCTGTGGACGCAGGGCCTGGAGGTGGACTGGACCGCGTTCTATGCCCACGAGCAGCGCCGCCGCGTGCACCTGCCGACGTACCAGTTCCTGCGCAAGCGCTGCTGGGTGGAGCCTCGCACTCAGGACAGTGCGGCCATCGAGACGGGAGCCGCGGGACAGGGCGCTACGCCTACGCCCGTGGTGACCGCATCCGCGCCTCGCACCGACCCGGTCAGCGGACTCCCTCCGGCCTCCGCACCGCCCGTCCGTGCTCACGCGACGGCGAGCCAGGCCGACACGTACGCGATGCCTCCTCCAATGCAGGCACAGGTGAACGCCTCCACCGGTACGCTCGCGTCGTCCCAGGCTTCGCGCGCTCACACCGACAAGGCCGGCGTGTCCTCCGCATTGCCCGCGAGCACGAGCGCAGCGGTGACGCCTCAGTCCATGGAGCTCCCTGCCCTCCCGCTTCCAGGGGGCCGTGAGGACGCGCCTCGCGGTGACGTGGAGGTCCGCATCGCCACGCTATGGCGTCAGCGCCTGGGCGTGGACTTCGTCGGACGCGACGACAACTTCCTGGAGCTGGGCGGCAACTCGCTGATGGCCGCACAGCTGCTCAATCAGCTCCGTGACACCTTCCACGTCCAGGTGCCGCTGGCGGCCCTCTTCGAAGCGCCCACCGTCGCGGGGCTCGCGTCCCGCATCGAACCGCTGCTCCAACAGGCCCCCGCCCAGGAGCCCACGCGCGAGCTGCCGCTCGTCCCCCGCTCGCGGACGGAGCCGCTGCCCTTGTCCTTCGTGCAGGAGCGCGTCTGGCGCCTGGAGCAGCACCTCCCCGGCCTGTCCGCGTACACGATTCCCTTTGTCCTGCGCCTGGAAGGCCCCGCCGACGCCGCCATCCTGGAGCGGGCCATCCAGGAGGTCGTCCAGCGCCACGAGGCCCTGCGCACCACCTACGACGCCGTGGACGGCCGGCCCGTGCAGCGCTTCCATCCCCACGTGCGCATCCCGCTTCCCATCGTGGAGGTGGAAGGCTCGCCCGGGGAACGCGAGGAGGCCGCGCTCCGCATCGCCCGCGAGGACGCCGCGCGCCCCTTCGATCTGGTGCGAGGCCCCGTGCTGCGCACCACGCTCGTGCGCCTGCGCGCGGACCTGCACCTGCTGGTCTGCGCCATCCATCACATCGTCTGCGACACGCTCTCCACGTCCCTCTTCCTCCAGGAGGTGGGCCAGCTCTACGCCGCCTTCATCCAGGGCCGGCCGTCCCCGCTGGCGCCCCTGCCCGTGCAGTACGCGGACTTCGGCGCGTGGCAGCGGCAGTCGCTCGCGGAGGCGCGCTTCCCCGAACAGGACCAGTGGTGGCGCCAGCGCCTGGCCGGCATGCCGAAGCAGCTCGGCATCCCCACGGACCGGCCCCGGCCCGCGAGCTGCCCGCTCACCTCCGAGCGCATGGTGCTGGACTTCCCGCCGGAGCTCGCCGAGGCGCTCGTCGCCTTCGGACGCGGCGAGGGCTTCACGTCGTACATGACGGTGCTCGCCGCGTGGAACGCGCTCCTGCACCGCTACACCGGGCAGGCGGACCTCATCGTCGGCACGCCCATTGGCAACCGCACGCGACCGGAGCTGCTGCCGCTCATCGGCTACGTGGCGCACTCGGCCGCGTTCCGCACCCACGTGGGAGATGACCCGAGCTTCCGCGAGCTGCTGCACCGCGTGCGACGCGAGGTCACCGACGTGCAGTCGCGGCCGGACGTGCCCTTCGAGATGCTCGTCGAACAGCTCGTCCCCGGGCGCGACATCGGCCGGGAGCGCATGACGGACACGGTGTTCGTCTACCACTCGAACCTGGAGATGGGCGGCGACGCGCTGGCGGCCGTCGGAGCCAAGGGCACCTTCATCGAAGTCCCGGGCACGCCCGTGCAGTGGGGCGCCACGCTGTCGGACCTGACGCTCATCCTCACCGAGGAACCCGGCCGCATCCACGGCGCGCTGGAGTACGCGACGGAGCTGTTCGACGCCTCCTCAGCGCGGCGGATGCTGGAGCACCTCCAGGTGCTGCTCGGCGCGGCGCTGGCCCGGCCCGAGGAGCGCCTCTCCCGCCTGCCGCTGGCCACCGACGCCGAACGTCGCGCGTGGCCCGCGCCACCGCCCGTCACGCAGGCCCCCGTCCTGCCCGCACGCCTGCGCGCACACGCGCTGCGGCAGCCGGACGCCGTCGCCGTGGAGCAGGCCGGGCGGACCTGGACCTGGCGGGAGCTGGCCTCGCGCGCGAGGAGGCTCGCGTTGACGCTGCGGGAGCAGGGACACCGGCCGGGTGAGCCCGTGGCGCTCTGCCTCCGTGCGTCGCCGGAGAAGCTGGCCGCGCTCTGGGGTGTCCTGGAGGCAGGAGGCGCGCCGGTGGCGCTCGGGCCCTCGGAGCTGGACTCGCTGGCAGTGTATGCCGTGGAAGGCAGCGTCGTGCCCCGGCTCATCACCTGGCGCGGGCTCTTCACTTCGGCACGCCTGGAGTCCTCACGCGTCCTGCACGTCGAAGAGGTGCTGGGAGGCGCGTCGCCGTTGACGGTGCCGGAGGCGCCGCCGCTTCCTTCGCCGGAGTCCCTGGCGTGGCTCCTGCCCATGGGTGCGGGCCAGCCCGCGTGGGCGTTGAGTCACACGTCGCTCACGGGCTTCTTCGCGGGCCTGGATGCGCGGCTGCGTCCATCACCGGGCACCACCTGGCTCGCCGCCTCCGAACCCGCGCCCGAGAAGCCGGAGCTGGAAGCCCTCTGGGCCCTGTCGCGCGGCCTGCGCGTGCTGTTCCCCTCCGAGGCCACCGCGTCGCGCCGGGGCTCCTCGGACGAGGCGGCAGCGCGTCCGCTTCAGCTGAGCCTGTCGTACTTCGCCAATGACGAGGACTCGCTCACCGGGCCCAAGTACGAGCTGCTGATGGAGGGCGCGAAGTTCGCGGACGCGCACGGCTTCTCCGCCATCTGGACACCCGAGCGGCACTTCCACTCGTTCGGCGGCATCTACCCGCAGCCCGCGGTGGTCTCCGCCGCGCTCGCGTCCGTCACGAAGCACCTGCGCCTGCGCTCCGGCAGCGTCGTGTTGCCGCTGCATGATCCGCTGCTCGTCGCGGAGCAGTGGGCCGTGGTGGACAACCTGTCGCAGGGCCGCGTCGACGTGTCGGTGGCCACGGGCTGGCACGTGCAGGACTTCGTCTTCGCGCCCGGGAACTACGCCGACCGGCGCGACATCCTGCTGCGCCATCTGGAGACGCTGCGAGGCCTGTGGCGGGGAGACCGGCTGCGGCGTCCGGGTGGCAACGGCGTCACCGTGGAGGTGGGCCTGCGCCCCAAGCCGGTGCAGCGCGAGCTGCCCGTGTGGCTCACCGCCACCGCGAACCCGGAGACGTTCCGGCTCGCGGGCGAGCTGGGCGCGGGCGTGCTCACGGGCCTCTTCGCCCACTCGCTGGAGGAATTGAAGCCGAAGGTGGCCCTCTACCGCGAGGCGTGGCGCCGCAACGGCCACCCGGGCCGGGGCCACATCACCTGCATGCTGCACACGTACCTGGGTGACGACGAGGCGGAGGTCCTCCGGCGGGTGCGCAAGCCGCTGCTGGGGTACTTCCGGAGCTCGGCGGACATCACCACGTCGCTGCTCGCCGCGCAGGGGTATCAGGGGGAGATCGCCAAGGTGTCCCGCGAGGACATCGACGCGCTGCTGGAGCACACCTTCGAGCACCACGCGAAGGGCACCGGCCTCATCGGCACGGTGGAGAGCGGCATCCAGCGGCTGCGCGAGGTGCGGGCCTCGGATGTGGACGAGGTGACGTGCCTCATCGACTTCGGCCTGGAGACGCCGGTCGTCCTGGAAGGACTCCAGCGACTGGCCAGGGCGCGCGAGGCCGTGGCCGCCGATGCGGCGTCGCACTCGCGGCGCGTGCGCGGCGAGCAGGAGACGGATGCGGCGGAGGTGCTGTCCCTGGCGAAGCAGTCGGGCGCGGTGCTGGTGAACACCACGGCACGGCTGGCCCGCGCGTTGACGGACCTCCCGGGAGCGCGCGAGGCCCTGGCCCCGGTGGGGGCATGGGTCCTGGAGAACGCGTCCGCGGAGCTGGCGTCCGCGCTCCAGCGGACGGCGGGCGGCGACGTGCTGCTCGCGGGGGAGGCCCGGAATGGAGGCCTGCTGCCGCGAGCACCGGAGGAGAAGCTGCCTCCGGGCCTGGACGTCTGGGTGCTGGACGCGGCCGGGGCGCCCGTGCCCGCGGGCGTCGTCGGAGAGCTGGCCCTGTCGGGCGCGGGTCTGCCTGCCGCCCTTTGGAGGGCGACGGGCGAGGCGCCGCACAGGTTGGTGCCCCATCCGCGGAGTGGCTCCGCGAGCCTCTACCGCACGGGCCGCGCCGTGCGCCTGCGCGCCGATGGTCGTGTCGAGGCCGTGAACCTCCCGGCCTTCAAGCAGCCCGCACCGCGCCCCGCGACTCCTGCCGCTCCGAGCCCTTCGGCCGCGACCGTGAAAGCCGAGACTCCCAGCGCAGCCGGTGCGCTCCAGGCGATCCCGCGTGCACCGCGCGACCGGCCGTTGCCGCTGTCGTTCGCGCAGCAGCGCCTCTGGTACCTCCAGGAGCTGGAGCCGGAGAGCACCGCCTACAACAACGCGATCATCTTCCGGCTCACGGGGGCGCTGGATGTCACGGCGCTCCAGACGGCGCTCCAGTCGCTCGTGGAACGACATGAGGTCCTGCGCACCACGTACGCGCTGGGTGACACCGGCGCCGTGCAGGTCATCCACGCGACCGGCCCCCTGCCCCTGGAGACGGAGGACGTTCCCGGCGACACGGCCGAGGCACGCGAGGCCGCCATGCTTCGCCGCTGCCAGGCGTACACCGCCACGCCCTTCCACCTGGACACGGGCCCCGTGGCTCGCGCGCTGCTGCTGCGGCTGGCTCCGGACACGCACGTCCTGCACCTGCTCCTGCACCACGTCGTCTCCGACGCCTGGTGCGCCCTGGTCCTCAGCCGCGAGCTTCCGGTCCTCTACGCCTGCGCCAGCGCGGGTGTTCCCTCCGTCCTGCCGCCCCTGCCGGTGCAGTACGCCGACTACGCCGTGTGGCAGCGCGCGTGGCTGACCGGGCCGGTGCTGGAGGAACAGGCCCGCTGGTGGAAGGACCTGCTCCAGGGCGCGCCGCCGCTGGAGCTGCCCACCGACCGGCCCCGCCCCGCCGCGCAGTCCTACGCGGGCGCCGCGCACGCCTTCCACCTGCCGCGCGAGCTGTCCGAGCCGCTCCTCGCGCTGGGCCGCCGTGAAGGCGCCACGTCCTTCATGGTCCTGATGGCCTTGTTCCAGGTGCTGCTCTCCCGCACCTCCGGACAGGACGACTTCGCGGTGGGCACGCCCATCGCGGGCCGCTCGCGCCCCGAGGTGGAAGGGCTGCTGGGCTGCTTCGTCAACACGCTCGCCTTCCGCGCGAGGCTCGACGGGGCACCGGGGTTCCGGGAGCTCCTCTCGCGGGTGAAGCAGCAGGCCCTGGGCGGCTACGCGCGCCAGGACATGCCCTTCGAGCAGCTGGTGGACGTGCTCCAGGTGCCTCGCGACCTGAGCCGCACGCCGGTGTTCCAGACCGTCCTCAACGTCATCAACGTGCCCGAGGCCCAGACGGCCGGGGGTGCCGGGCTCCAGATTGGCGGCGTGGACGTGCCGGTGACGACGTCCAAGTTCGACCTGTCCCTGGAGGTCTGGGAGCAGCGCGACGGCCTGCGCTGCCGCCTGGAGTACGCCACCGCCCTCTTCGACGCCGCGACCCTGGAGCGCATGGCGGAGCACCTGTTCGTGCTGGCGAAGGCGGTCGTCGTCGCACCGGACGCACAGGTCTCCACCCTGTCGCTGCTCACACCGGCCGCGCGCGAGCAGGTGCTGCGCGGATGGAACGACACGCGCGTGGACTTCCCCACTGGCACCACGCTCCACGGCCTCTTCGAGGCCCAGGCCGGACGCACGCCGGAGGCCCTCGCGCTCCAGTTCGAGGACCAGCGCCTCACGTACGCGCAGCTCGAAGTCCGGGCCAATCAGCTCGCGCACCACCTGCGTGCGCACGGCGCGGGTCCGGAGACCCTGGTGGGCGTCTGCATGGAGCGCTCGCTGGAGATGGTGGTTGCCCTCCTGGGCGTCCTGAAGTCCGGCGCGGCCTACGTCCCGTTGGATCCGGCCACGCCCGCGGAACGGCTCGCCGGGATGTTGGAGGACACGGCCGCGCCCGTGCTCCTGGTGCAGGAGCGCATCCGCGCCGCGCTGCCTCCGCATGCCGCGCACGTCATCGCGCTCGACACCCAGTGGGAGGCCATCGTGCGCGAGCCCACCGTCCGGCCTCCGCCGCTCGCCGGTGAGGACTCCCTTGCCTACGTCATCTTCACGTCGGGCAGCACGGGCCGTCCCAAGGGCGCGATGAACGCGCACGTGGGCGTCGTCAACCGCCTGCGCTGGATGCAGGGGCGCTACAGCCTGACGCCGTCGGACACGGTGCTGCAGAAGACGCCGTTCAGCTTCGACGTGTCCGTCTGGGAGTTCTTCTGGCCCCTGATGACGGGCGCGCGGCTGGTGCTCGCGCGGCCCGGCGGACACCAGGAGTCGGACTATCTGGTGGCCCTGATGGCGCGCGAGGCCGTGACGACCACGCACTTCGTGCCGTCCATGCTGCGCGCCTTCGTGGAGGAGCCCGGCCTGGAGTCCCTGCCGCGCCTGCGCCAGCTGATGTGCAGCGGCGAAGCCCTGCCCGCGGACCTGGTGCTCCATGCCCAGGCGCGCCTGCCGCACACCACGCTGCACAACCTCTACGGCCCCACCGAGGCCGCCGTGGACGTGACGTCCTGGGAGTGCCCGCGCGACGAAGCCCTGCGAGTCATCCCCATTGGCCAGCCCGTGGCCAACACGAGCCTGTACGTCCTGGATGCCCACGGCCAACCGGTGCCCGTGGGCATCCCGGGAGAGCTGTTCATCGGTGGCGTGCAGGTAGGCCGGGGCTACTGGCGCCGCCCCACCCTCACCGCCGAGCGGTTCCTCCCCGACGCCTTCAGCGACACGCCCGGCGCCCGGCTGTACCGCACGGGCGACCTCGCCCGGTGGCGCACCGACGGCACGCTGGAGTACCTGGGCCGCGCGGACTTCCAGGTCAAGCTGCGTGGCTTCCGCATCGAACCAGGTGACATCGAAGCCGCGATCCAGTCCTGGCCCGGCGTGCGTGACACCGTGGCCGTCGTGCGCCAGGAGAGCACGGGAGGCCCGCGCCTCGTCGCCTACGTCAGCATCGACGGCGGGACGCTCGACACGGCCGGACTGCGCACGTTCCTGCACTCGCGGCTGCCCGAGTACATGGTGCCCTCCGCCATCGTCCGCCTGGACGCCCTGCCGCTCACGTCCAGCGGCAAGGTGGACCGCAAGGCCCTGCCCGCACCGGACGCGCCCACCGCCGGACGCGCGGAGCCCATCGCCCCGCGCGACGACACCGAGCGCGCCCTGGCGGAGATCTTCGCGCAGGTGCTCGGCATCGCGCGGGTCGGCGTGCGGGACAGCTTCTTTGAACTGGGTGGACACTCGCTGCTCGCGACCCAGGTGGCCGCGCGCGTGCGGGCTCGCCTGGGCCAGGAGGTGCCGCTGCGCACGCTGTTCGAAGCCCCCACCGTGGAGGCGCTCGCCCGGCGCATCACTCCGTCCGGAGCCGTGGCGCCCACGCCGCCCGAGCCGCGGAAGGCCGAGCCCACCGGCCTCACGCCGTTGACCCGTGGCGTGCGGCCCGCGGTGCTGCCGCTGTCGTTCGCGCAGCAGCGGCTGTGGTTCATCCATCAACTGGGCACCGCGGACGCGGCCTACAACATGCCGTTCTCGCTCCGGCTGGAAGGCACACTGGACCTCGGCGCGCTCCAGCGGAGCTTCGACCGGCTGGTGCGCCGGCATGAAGTCCTGCGCACCACGTTCCGCGAGTTCGAAGGAGCCCCGGAGCAGGTCATCCACGCTCCCGGCCCGCTACCCATTCGGCAGGTGGACCTCACCGCCGTCCCGGACCTGGAGCAGCGCCGCGCCGAAGCCACCAGGCTCGCCCGCGACGAGGCGCGCGCCCCGTTCGACCTGGAGCAGGGCCCCCTCCTCCGGGCCCTTTTGCTGAAGCTGTCGTCCACGGAGCACGTGCTGGTGCTGAATCTGCACCACATCATCTCCGACGGCTGGTCCACCGGCGTCCTGGTGCACGAGATGGGCACGCTCTACGCCGCGCTCTCTCGCAACCTCCCCTCCCCGCTGCCCGAGCTGCCAGTGCAGTACGCTGACCACGCGCTGTGGCAACGCGACTGGTTGCAGGGCGCGGTGCTGGACGCGCAGCTCGGCTACTGGCGGCGGCAGCTGGAGGGCGCGCCGTCGCACCTGGAGCTTCCCACGGACCATCCGCGTCCGGCCCGGCAGACCTTCCAGGGCGCCCTGATGCCCTTCACCCTCCCACGGGCTACCAGCGAAGCCCTGGAGGCGCTGGCGAAGCGCGAGGGCGCCACGCCGTACATGGCGCTGCTGGCCGCGTTCCAGGTGCTGCTCGGCCGCTACGCCGGCCAGGACGACGTGCTGGTGGGCTCGCCCATCGCGGGCCGCCGCCACGCCGAATCCGAGGCGCTCATCGGCTACTTCGCCAACACCGTCGTCCTGCGCACCCGGCTGCGCGAGGACGACACCTTCAACTCCCTGCTGACGCGTGTGCGGGACACCACCCTGGGCGCCTACGAGCACCAGGACCTCCCCTTCGAGAAGCTCGTCGAGGCGCTGCACCCCGCACGCGACGCGTCCCGCACGCCGTTCTTCCAGGTCACCTTCACGCTGCAGAACGCGCCGCTGCCGCCGCTGGCCCTGCCCGGACTGACGTTCCAGCCGATGAACGCCGACCCGGGCGCCATCCGCTTCGACCTGGAGCTGCTGTTGCACCGCGCGCCCGAGGGCTTCACGGGAGGCCTCAACTTCAACACCGCCCTGTTCACACCCGGCACCGTGGCCGGGATGGCCCGGCACTTGAACGTGCTGCTCGAAGCCGCGGTGGCTTCGCCAGGGGTGCCGCTCACGCGCCTGCCGCTGCTGACGCCCGAGGAGCGGCACCAGGTGCTCTCCACCTGGAACGACACCGCGACGGAGTATCCACGTGACGCCTCCGTGCCCGCGCTGTTCGCGGAGCAGGCCGCGCGCACGCCGGACGCCATCGCCGTGAGGATGCCCGCGAGCCTGGGGGCCTTCCCATTGGGGGACACGGCGCCGGGTGCGGCGCGCGAGCTCACGTATGGCGAACTGGATCGGCGCTCGAACCAGCTCGCGCACCACCTGCGCCGGCTGGGCGTGCGGCCTGGGGACCGCGTGGGGCTGTGCATCGAGCGTTCGCCGGAGCTCGTCACCGGAATGCTCGGAATCCTCAAGGCGGGCGCGGCCTATGTGCCCGTGGAGGCGAAGGCCCCAGCGGACCGCACGGCCTGGGTGCTCCAGGAGGCAGGTGTCGGCGTGCTCGTCACGCAGGAGGCACTCGCGGATGAGCTGCCGGCGGTGACCGGGCTGTTCGTGCTGCTGGACGCGGAAGCGGACCTGATCGCGAAGCAGCCGGTCACGCCGCTGGACGTGCGGGTGCCCGCGGAGGCGCTCGCCTACGTGATGTTCACGTCGGGCAGCACCGGCCGTCCCAAGGGCGTCTGCGTCCCCCACCGGGGCATCGTGCGGCTCGTACGGGGCAATGGCCTCATCGCCTTCGGTCCGGAGCAGGTGTTCCTCCAGGCCGCGCCGGTCGCGTTCGACGCCTCCACGCTGGAGCTCTGGGGCGCGCTGCTGCACGGCGCGAAGCTGGTGCTCGCACCGCCGCATGCGCTCTCGCTGTCGGAGCTGGGCACGCTGCTCGCCGTGGAGGGCGTCACCACGCTGTGGCTCACCGCAGCCCTCTTCGAGCAGATGGTCCTTCACGAAGGCGCCCCGGTCGCGGGCGTGCGGCAGGTGCTGGCGGGCGGCGACGTGCTGCCCGTGCCGCGAGTGCGGGAACACCTGTCGCGGATGGCGCCGGACGCCGTGCTCGTCAACGGGTACGGCCCCACGGAGAACACCACCTTCTCCACCACGCACACGCTGCGCGCGAGGGACACCGTGGAGCGCTCGGTCCCCATTGGCCGGCCGCTGGCGAACTCCACCGCGTGGGTGTTGGACGCGCACCTCCAGCCCCTGCCGCCGGGACTCCCCGGCGAGCTGTACGTCGGCGGTGACGGCCTGGCGTGGGGCTACCTCCAGAGGCCGGACCTCACCGCCGAGCGGTTCGTCCCCCATCCCCACTCCGCCACACCGGGCGCCCGCCTGTACCGCACGGGCGACCGGGCGCGCTGGCGGGACGACGGCACGCTCGAGTTCCTGGGCCGCACCGACTTCCAGCTCAAGCTGCGCGGCTTCCGCATCGAGCCCGGAGAAGTCGAGGCCGTGCTGCGCCAGGCTCCGGACGTGCGCGAGGCCGTGGTGCTCGCGCGCGAGGACGTCCCCGGTGAGAAGCGGCTCGTGGCCTACGTGGTCCTCGACCGAGACAGCGCCAGCACCGACCGCGTGAAGGCGTACGCGCAGCGGCAGCTCCCCGACTACATGGTGCCGTCCACCTGGGTGGCGCTGCCGGCCCTGCCGCTGACACCGAACGGCAAGGTGGACCGCAGGGCCCTGCCCGTGCCCGAAGCGCCCCGGTCCACCGGGTCCACGCGCGAAGCCCCACGCAACGCCGTGGAGACCCAGCTCGCGGCCATCTGGGCGGAGGTGCTGCACCTGGACGCCGTGGGCATCCACGATGACTTCTTCGACCTGGGAGGCCATTCGCTCCTGGCCACCCAGGTGGTGTCGCGCATCCGCGCGGCGCTGGGCGTGGAGCTGCCCCTGGGTGAGCTGTTCAACGCGCCCACGGTGGCCGCGCTCGCCCGGCACCTGGGCGCCACCACGAACCGCCGCGAGCACGTGCCGCCGCTCACCCGCTCCCCGAGGCCCCCGCTGCTGCCGCTGTCGTTCGCGCAGCAGCGGCTGTGGTTCATCGACCAGCTCGAACCGGGCAGCGCCCTCTACAACATGCCCGTCGCCCTGCGGCTCCTCGGCGCACTGGACGAGCCCGCGCTGAAGGGAAGCCTGGACGCGTTGATGGCGCGGCACGAGTCCCTGCGCACCACCTTCCGCACGGAGGCGGGCCAGCCGGTGCAGCACATCCACGCGCAGGCCACCGTGCCGCTGGAGCGCGTGGACCTGACCACGGTGGAGGACACCGAAGCCCGGCTGCGCGAAGCGGAGCGGCTGGTGACAGCGGAGTCCCAGCGGCCGTTCGACCTGGAGCGAGGCCCGGTCATCCGCGCCCTGCTGCTCCGGCTCGCGGCCGAGGAGCACGTGCTGGTGCTCCACCTCCACCACATCGTCTCCGACGGCTGGTCGCTGGGCGTGATGGTGCGCGAGCTCACCGCCCTCTACGCGGCCCTGCGTGAAGGCCGTCCGCCCGCGCTCCCGGAGCTGCCCGTGCAGTACGCGGACTTCGCGCTCTGGCAGCGCGCCTGGCTCCAGGGGGAGGCGCTGGAGGCGCGGCTCGCATGGTGGACCCGGCAGCTCGAAGGAGCGCCCCGGGCGCTGGAGCTTCCCACCGACAAGCCCCGTCCCGCCGTCTCCACCCAGCGAGGCGACACGCTACCGGTGCACCTGCCCCTCACCCTGTCCGAGCGCGTGGAGGCCCTCGCGAAGCATGAAGGCGCCACGCCCTTCATGGTGCTGCTCGCGGCCTTCCAGACGGTGCTGCACCGCTACTCTGGCCAGGACGACGTGCTGGTGGGCACGCCCATCGCGAACCGTCGTCACGCGGAGACCGAAGGCCTCATCGGCTTCTTCGTCAACACGCTGGTGCTGCGTGGAAGCTTCGGCGCCCGGAAGACGTTCCGGGAGCTGCTGGCACAGGTGCGCGCCACGACGCTGGGTGCCTATGAGCACCAGGACGTCCCCTTCGAGCGGCTGGTGGAGTCCCTGCAAACGACGCGCGACCTGGGCCGCATGCCGCTGTTCCAGGTGATGTTCGCGCTCCAGAACGCGCCGGTGCCGGAGCTGTCGCTGCCCGGCCTCACCGTGCGCCCCGCGGTCCTCGCGGAGCGGACCACGTCGCAGTTCGACCTGAGCCTGGACCTGGACCGCCGTGAGGATGGCTTCCGGGGCAAGCTCGAATACTCCACGGACCTCTTCGAGCGCCCCACCATGGCGCGGCTCCTCACCCACCTTCAGGTGCTGCTGGAGGCGGTGCTCACGAATCCGGATGGACCGCTGTCCGGACTGTCCCTCGTTTTGGAGGAGGAACGGCGACAGCTCCTGGGCGACCTGGCCGGGGGCGTGTCGTCCTTTGACGGCGAAGGCACGCTGCACGGCCACTTCGAGGCCCAGGTGGAGCGGACCCCGGACGCGGACGCCCTGGTGTTCGGGGACACGACGCTGTCCTTCCAGCAGCTCAACGCGCGGGCCAACCAGCTCGCGTGGCATCTGCGGTCGCTGGGGGTGGGCCCGGAGGTGACGGTGGGCCTGTGCCTGGAGCGCTCGGTGGAGGCCATCGTGGCGCTTCTGGCGGTGCTCAAGGCCGGAGGCGCCTTCGTGCCGCTGGACCCGGCCGCGCCCGCCGCGCGCAAGTCGTTCGTCCTCAAAGACTCTGGCGCGTCCGTGCTGGTGACGACGCAGGCCCTATTGAAGGCGTGGCGCCCGGACGTGCCCCACCTGGTGCGGATGGACGCAAAACCTGTCCGACTGTCCGACAGGTTCTCGGAGGCCGCCCCGGCGGCAGAGGAAGGCCCGGAACCTGTCCGACTGTCCGACAGGTTCTCGGAGGCCGCCCCGGCGGCAGAGGAAGGCCCGGAACCTGTCCGACTGTCCGACAGGTTCTCGGAGGCCGCCCCGGCGGCAGAGGAAGGCCCGGAGCCTGTCCGACTGTCCGACAGGTTCTCGGAGGCCGCCCCGGCGGCGGAGGAAGGCCCGGAGCCTGTCCGACTGTCCGACAGGTTCTCGGAGGCCGCCCCGGCGGCGGAGGAAGGCCCGGAACCTGTCCGGCTGTCCGACAGGTTCTCGGAGGCCGCCCCGGTGGCAGAGGAAGGCCCGGGACCTGTCCGGCTGTCCGACAGGTTCTCGGAGGCCGCCCCGGCGGCGGAGGAAGCCCTGGAACTTGTCCGACTGTCGGACAGGTTTTCGGAAACCGCATCGGCGGCGGCGGAAGACCCGGAACTTGTCCGACTGTCGGACAGGTTTTCGGACAACCTGCCGCCGGCGGCGGGGGCGGGAAACCTCGCCTACGTCATCTACACCTCCGGCTCCACCGGCACGCCCAAGGGCGTGATGGTGCGCCACCGTTCGGTGCTCCACCTGCGCCATGCGCTCTTGCGGACCGTGTACGCGGGCCAGCCGCCGGGGCTCCGCGTCGGCGTCAACGCCCCGCTGTTCTTCGACGCGTCCGTGTACCAGCTCCTCTGGATCGTGGATGGCCACTGCGTGTGCCTGGTCCCGGCCAACCTCCGGCTGGAGCCGGAGCGGATGCTCACGTGGCTGGAGCAGACGCGGGTGGACACGCTGGACGTCACGCCCGCGCAGCTGAAGCTCCTGCTGGACGCGGGGATGTTGGAGCGCCCCCGCCTGCCTTCACTGCTGCTGGTGGGCGGCGAGGCCCTGGACGAAGTGCTCTGGCGGCGGCTCGCCGCGAACCGGCGCACTCGGGCCTTCAACACCTACGGCCCCACCGAGTGCACCGTGGCGACCACCGCATGGGAGTTGGAGGAAACGTCCCCTGCGGTGCCCGTCATCGGACGGCCGTTCGACAACCTGCGCGCGTACGTGCTCGATGAACGGCAGGAACTGGTGCCCTTCGGCCTGCCGGGAGAGCTGTGCTTCGCCGGAGAAGGCGTCGCGCACGGCTACCTGGGCCGCCCTCACCTGACCGCCGAGCGCTTCATGCCGGACCCGTTCGGCACGGAGCCTGGAGCGCGCCTGTACCGCACGGGCGACAAGGCCCGGTGGCGCGAGGACGGGACGCTCGAGTTCATGGGCCGCCTGGACTTCCAGGTGAAGGTGCGCGGCCATCGAATCGAACTGGGCGAAATCGAATCCACGCTGCGAGCCCATCCTGGCGTCCGAGACGCGGTGGCCCTGGTTCGCGAGGACGTGCCAGGCGACGCGCGCCTCGTCGCCTACGTCACTCCGGACGTGGACACAGGCCCACTGCACGAGCACCTGCGAAGACACCTGCCCGATTACATGGTGCCGGCCGCCCTCATTGCCCTGCCCATCCTGCCCCTGACTCCGAACGGCAAGGTGGACCGCAAGGCCCTGCCCACGCCGGACGCGTCGCCGCGCTCGGCACGTGCCTTCGAGCCTCCCGCGACTCCCACCGAGGAGCGCCTCTCCACCATCTGGGAGGAGCTGCTCCGCGTGTCCGGCGTGGGCCGTCACGACAACTTCTTCGAGCTGGGCGGGCACTCGCTCCTGGCCACGCAGGTGGTGTCGCGCGTGCGCGCCCACTTCGGCGTGGAGCTGCGCGTCCGGGCCCTCTTCGAAACGCCGACCGTGGCGGGCCTCGCCCGGCGGTTGACGGACGCCGCGCCCACGCCCGCGTTGCCGCCGCTGACTCGGACGCAGGGGGACGGACTCGCGCCCCTGTCCTTCGCGCAGCAGCGGCTGTGGTTCATCGACCAGCTGGAGCCGGGCAGCTCGCTCTACAACATGCCCTTCGCGCTGCGGCTGTCCGGAGCGCTGGACGTCCCCGCCCTCCAGCGGGCCTTCGACGCGCTGGTGCAGCGGCACGAAACCCTGCGCACGACGTTCGAGTCACATGACGGAACGCCACGTCAGCGCATCCATCCCGCGCCCACGGGAATGCTGCGCACGGAGGACCTGGAGGCCCTGCCCGCGGACGCGCGTGAAGCCGAAGTGTGGCGCCGGGTGGACGCGGAGGCGCTGCGGCCCTTCGACCTGGGCACCGGACCCCTCGCGAGCTTCTCCCTGCTGCGGCTGGCCGCGCGGGAGCACGTGCTCCTGCTGTGCACGCACCACACCGTCTCCGACGGCTGGTCCTTCGGGGTGCTCGTGCGCGAGCTGGTGGCGCTCTACGAAGCCTTCCGCCAGGGCCAGCCGTCGCCACTGCCGGAGCTACCCGTGCAGTACGCGGACTTCTCCCGGTGGCAGGCCGCGTGGCTGGAGGGCCAGGTGCTGGAGGGACAGCTCGGCTGGTGGAAGCGCCAGCTCGAAGGGGCGCCGCATGCGCTGGCGCTGCCCACGGACCGGCCCCGTCCGGCCCGCCGCTCCGCACAGGGAGCGCGGTGGCCCGTCCAGCTGACACCGACTTCGAGTGACGCGGTGGAAGCGCTGGCGAAGCGGGAAGGCGCCACGCCCTTCATGGTCCTCATGGCCGCGTTCCAACTGCTGCTGTCGCGGTACGCCGGACAGGACGACGTGCTGGTGGGCACGCCCATCGCGAACCGCCGCCACGCGGAGACCGAAGGCCTCATCGGCTTCTTCGTCAACACGCTGGTCCTCCGCGCCCGCTTCACCGCGGACACGTCGTTCCGGAAGGTCCTCGCGCAGGTGCGCGCGACCACGCTCGGCGCGTACGAACACCAGGACCTCCCCTTCGAGCGGCTGGTGGACGCGCTCCAGCCCGAGCGCGACCTGGGCCGCACCCCGCTCTTCCAGGCCCTCTTCGCGCTGCACAACACGCCGGAGCCGGAGGTCGCCCTCCCGGGTCTGACGCTGAAGGCCGTGGAAGTCACTCCCACGGCGGCGAAGTTCGATCTGGACCTGGCCCTCACCCGGCAGCCCGACGGCTTCCAGGGTGCGCTCACGTACAGCACGGACCTCTTCGACGCCGCCACCATCCAGCGGCTGATGGAGCGCTGGAGCACGCTGCTGGAGACCGTCCTCGCCAATCCCGACGCGCCCCTGGACCGGCGGACGTTGCTGACGGAGGACGAGCTTCACCGGATGCACGTCCCGGAGGCCCCGGCCGCCCGTCCCGTCGAAACCCCGGAGGTCGCCCCGCGCGACGATCTGGAGCGGGAGCTGGTGGCGCTCTGGGAGGAGCTGCTGGGCGTCCGGCCCATTGGCGTGACGCGTCCGTTCTTCGACCTGGGCGGTCACTCCCTGCTCGCCGTGAAGCTGATGGCGCGCATCCGGGAGCGCTTCCACCGCGAGCTGCCCCTGGCGGCCCTCTTCCAGGCACCCACGGTGGAGACGCTGGCCCGGCTGCTGCGCCAGGCGCCCGCGGTCTTCTCCCCGCTCGTGCCCATCCAGCGCGAGGGCTCACAGCGGCCCTTCTTCTGCGTCCACCCGGTGGGCGGCAACGTGCTCGCGTACGCGGCGCTGGCGAAGCAGCTGGGCCCGGAGCAGCCCTTCTACGGGCTCCAGTCCCAGGGGCTCGATGGGAGCCGTCCGCCGCTCGACACGGTGGAGGCGATGGCGGCGCTCTACGTGGCCGCCGTGCGCACCGTGCAGCCCCACGGCCCCTACCGGCTGGGCGGCTGGTCCATGGGAGGCGTCGTGGCCTTCGAGATGGCCCGCCAGCTCCAGGCCCGGGGCGAGACCGTGGAGCTCGTGGCCCTCATCGATCCCAGCCCGGCGACGGACGACCGCGTGCCGCTCGACGTGGACGACGCAGGCCAGGTGGCCGCGCTGTTCGAGCTCGACCAGGGCCAGCTCGCGACGCCGGAATCGGCCACGGAGACGGGGCGCACGCTCCTGCACGTCTTCACCCGCAACCTGCGCGCCCTGAAGCACCACCGTCCCGGAACGTTCACCGGCCGCGTCCTCCTGCTCCAGGCGGGCGATGCCCCGGCGCGCGGCGACGACGGCTGGAGCGCGCACGTCCAGGGCGAGCTGACGCGGGAAGCGCTCCCCGGAGCCACCCACTACACGCTGCTGCGTGCACCCCATGTCCAACGGCTCGCGGAGCGGCTGACGGAGGCGCTCCAGGGCGCGGCGCGGTAGGCCGGAGCTCCGCCCCGGCGCCGTGCCTCCCGCATGACGCCGGGGCGCGCCCTCCGCGAGGTCCGTGGAGGACCCTGAGGGGGGGCATGACAGGCCGCCTCCAGGGAGGAGCCAGCGCGCGTGCCAGGACTGGCACGTTCGCGGCGCGGCCACGTCATCCGGCGGGCCGCGCGCTCACGTAACGCCCCGGAATCCCAACGGCGAGGCCCTGGCGGCCCGCGTGGCCCCGACCTTGCCATGGGAAGGCCTCGCAACCCTTCACAGGAGCCCCGCCTCATGAACTTCCAGAAGCC
>NZ_RAWC01000075.1:0-36298 GCF_003611685.1 Corallococcus sp. CA049B
CCTTCCCACCGAACCCCGCAAGCCCCAGCCCCAACTCACAGACGAGGACCGCGAGGTGGTGGAGAACCTGGAGCTGCTGGAGTCGCTGGACGCCGCCGCGGACCTGGAGGTGCTCCTGGAGCTGGCAAACGAGAAGTAGCGCCGGCCAACGAAGAAGCCCGGGCCCCCTGGTGAAGGGAGTCCGGGCTCTTTCGCGTTCAGGCGTGGAAGCCGTGAAGCGCTACTCGACGGTCACGCTCTTGGCCAGGTTGCGCGGCTGGTCCACGTCGTTCCCGCGCATCTCCGCCACGTGGTACGCGAGCAACTGCAGCGGGATGGTGGCCACCACCGGCGCGAGCAGCGCGCAGGCGGCGGGGATGCGGATGACGTGGTCGGCCAGGGTGTCCGCCTGGTTGTCGTCCTCGTCGAGGATGGCGATGACCTTGCCGCCGCGCGCGCGGACCTCCTCGATGTTGCCGATGATCTTCTCGTAGGCGATGTGCGGCTGCTTCGGCGCGATGACCACCACGGGCATCTTCTCGTCGATGAGCGCGATGGGGCCGTGCTTCATCTCACCGCCCGCGTAGCCCTCCGCGTGGATGTACGAAATCTCCTTCAGCTTGAGCGCGCCCTCCAGCGCCACCGGGTGCATGGGGCCGCGGCCGAGGAAGAGGAAGTCCTGCGCGTTCATGAACTCGCGCGCGACGCGCTTCACCTGCGGCTCGCACTTGAGGACTTCTTCAATCATCTTCGGCACCTGGGTCAGGTGCGTCAGGTGCTCCTGCGCGCCCTCCACGGACAGCGTGCCGCGCATGCGGCCCAGCTTCACCGCCAGCAGGTACAGCGTCACCAGCTGCGTGGTGAACGCCTTGGTGGACGCGACGCCAATCTCAGGGCCCGCGTTGGTGAGGACGTGCAGGTTCGCCTCACGCGTCATCGCGCTGCCAATGACGTTGCAGATGGCCATGGTGTGCGCGCCCAGCCGCTTCGCTTCCTTGAAGGCCGCGAGCGTGTCCGCCGTCTCGCCGGACTGGCTGATGGCGATGACCAGGTGGCTCTTCTCCACGATGGGGTCGCGGTAGCGGAACTCGCTGGCGAGCTCCACCTCCACCGGCAGCCGCGCCAGCGACTCAATCATGTGCTTGCCGGCCACGCCCGAGTGCCAGGACGTGCCGCAGGCCAGGATGGTGACCTTGGTGAAGGTCTGGACCTGCTCCTGCGTGAGGTTCCAGGTCTCGAAGTGGACGTCGCCTTCGGTGAGGAGCATCCGGCCGCGCAGCGTGTCCGCGATGGCGCGGGGCTGCTCGTGGATCTCCTTGTGCATGAAGTGCTTGTAGCCGCCCTTCTCCGCCATCATCGGCGTCCAGTCGATGCGGCGCGTGGGGCGGTTCACCAGCTTGCCCTCGCGGTTGAAGATGTCGACCTTCGCCGCGGTGACGACCGCCAGGTCGCCCTCCTCCATGTAGACGAAGTCACGCGTGTGCTCGAGCAGCGCCGGCACGTCGCTGGCGATGAAGTTCTGGCCCTGGCCCAGGCCCAGCACCATGGGCGACGCGTCCTTCGTGCACACGATGCGGCCCGGGTCGTTGGAGCACACCACCACCAGGCCGTAGGTGCCCTTCACCTGCTTGATGGCCGTGCGGACGGCGTCCGGCAGGTCCACGCCGCGCTCCACCTCCGCGGAGATGAGGTGCGCGAACACCTCCGAGTCCGTCTCCGACGAGAAGACGTGGCCGCGCGCGCGCAGCTCCGCCTTGAGCGCCAGGTGGTTCTCGATGATGCCGTTGTGCACCACCGCGACGTTCTTGTACGTGTGCGGGTGGGCGTTCTCGTCGGAGGGCCGGCCGTGCGTGGCCCAGCGCGTGTGGCCGATGCCGGTGGTGCCCCTGGGCAGGTCCTGCACCACGCGGTTCTCCAGGTTGCGCAGCTTGCCCGTGGCGCGCACCACGTTGAGCTGGTTGCCGCCCACCACCGCGACGCCCGCGGAGTCGTAGCCCCGGTACTCGAGCTTCTTCAGGCCCGACACCAGGATGGGAGCAGATTCCTTGTCACCGACGTAGCCAACAATCCCGCACATGTTCTTCCTGCCTCTTTCTCGTCCCGCGGCGCCGGAGCAAACCACGGGCAACCCGTTCACGCCCAACACGCCCAACCCCGCCCCGCCGACCGAGCAGCAGGCGAGCACTCTTGCTAACCAGCCTTCACCTTCACCTGCCGTGCCTTCTTGGCCGCCACCCACCCCTCCTTCACCACCTGTGGCGCACGGGACACAGCGAGGCTCCCAGGAGGCACATTTTTCGTCACCGTGGTGCCCGCGCCGACATACCCGCCGTCCCCCACCTTCACCGGCGCCACCAGCTGACTGTCCGAGCCGATGAAGACGCCATCGCCCAGTTCAGTCAGGTGCTTGTTCACCCCGTCATAGTTACAGGTGATGGTGCCCGCGCCGATGTTGCAGCCCGCGCCGATGTTCGCGTCGCCCAGGTAAGTCAGGTGGTTGGCCTTGGTGCCCTTGCCGATGCGGGCCTTCTTCGTCTCCACGAAGTTCCCCAGATGCACTTCCTCTGCCAACTCCGTGGCGGGGCGCAGCCGGGAGAACGGGCCGATGATGCAGCGCTCGCCCACACGCGCCTCCTCCAGCACGGAGTAGGGCTTGATGTGGGTGCCATCCGCCACGACCGAAGCCGTGAGCACGCTGCCCTGGCCGATGATGACGCCCTTCCCGATGACGGTGCCGGCCATCAGCGAGACGCTGGGACCAATCTCCGTGTCGGTGCCAATGGTGATGCCCTCTTCGATGTACGCGGTGGCGGGGTCCTGGATGGACACGCCCGCGCGCATGTGGGCTTCGTTGATGCGCTGCTGGAGGACGCGGGCGCGCGCCGCCAGCTCCACCTTGTCGTTCACGCCCGCGGTCTCCGTGGCGTCCGCGTCCACCGCGCCCACGGGGCCCACCTTCGCGGCCATCTCCACCAGGTCGGTGAGGTAGTACTCGCCCTGCGCGTTGACGGGTTTGATTTCGGCCAGCGCCTTCCAGAGGAAGGCCGCGTCCACGGAGTAGATGCCCGCGTTGCACTCCTTCACCGCGCGCTGCTCCGGGGTGCAGTCCTTGTGCTCCACGATGCGCGCGACCTTGCCTCCTTCGCGGATGACGCGGCCGTAGCCGGTGGGGTCCTCCAGCGTGGTGGACACCAGCGCCAGCACCCCGCCCGCGGCGTCATGCGCGGCGAGCAGCGCCTGGAGCGTCTCCTTGCGCAGGAGCGGCACGTCTCCGTAGAGGATGAGCACGCGGCCGTCATGGCCCTTCAGCGCGTCCCCTGCCGCCTTCACCGCGTCCGCGGTGCCCCTCTGCTCCTTCTGGAGCGCGAAGCGCAGGGGCGCGTCCGGGAAGTGGGAGCGGATGGACTTCTCCACCTCCGAAGCCTGGTGGCCCACCACCGGCACCACGTGCGTGGCGCCCAGTTCCAGGGCCCGCTTCAAGGGATAGGCGCAAAGGGGCCGGCCGAGGATGGGGTGAAGGACCTTGGCCTTCTCCGACTTCATCCGCGTGCCCTTGCCCGCGCACAGCACAACCGCCGCCAGAGCTGTCATATGCGGCGGAGAATTAGGGACCGCCGATCAACTCGTCAACCGCGCCCGGCCTTCAAAGCGGAGCGCGGGGCGTCCGAAGAGGGCCGTGCGCTGACTGCTACACACAACGTGTTGCATTGGACCGTGATGCCGAAGCGCGGCTTCAAGAACGTCGTCAGCCGTACCGGGGTGGGGACCGGAGTCGGAACCGACGCCGGGTTTTCCACGGGGTTCGGAGGACTCATGAGCACCGCCAGTTGCTGCGCATGGGCCGAGACTGCCCCGCTTCCGCTCACAATCCAAGGAAAAAAATGTTGTCCAGCTGAAACCCTGGTCCAGGCGCGGCGCATGGTGCATTAGGGAACGGCCGGAAATCACAAGGAAAGGCATCCAGGTGGGGAAAGCACACATGGGAGCTGTGGGGCGAAGGTCGTTCCGCGCGCTGGGACTCGCGGTGTTGCTGGTGGCGGCTCAGGCGGGTGCGGCGCGTCCCTACCGGGGAGGTGCGGTGGCCACGGCGTATCCGCCCGCGAGCGAGGCCGCGCTCCAGATGCTGGACAAGGGCGGCAACGCGGTGGACGCGGCGGTGGCGGCGGCGTTCGCGGCGGCGGTGGTGGGTCCCTACCACTCCGGCGTGGGCGGCGGCGGGTTCGCGCTGGTGCACGACGCGAAGTCGGGCGGGACGCAGGTGCTGGACTTCCGGGAGGTGGCTCCGAAGGGCGCCTCGCGCGACATGTACCTGAAGGACGGCGCGCTGGTGCCGGGGCTGTCCACGGACGGCGCCCTGAGCGTGGCGGTGCCGGGCGCGGTGGCGGGCTACCTGGAGCTGCTGTCCAAGCACGGCAAGCTCAAGCCCGCGGTGGTGCTGGCCCCGGCCATCCGGCTGGCGAAGCAGGGCTTCTGGGTGACGCCCAAGTACCAGCAGATGGCCACCGGCCGCGCGGAGTGTCTGCGCCAGGATCCGGAGGCCGCGCGCATCTTCCTGGTCCCCAACGCGCAGGGCACGCCGGACGTGCCGCCGGTGGGACACCTCATCAAACAGCCGGACCTGGCGCGCACGCTGGAGCGGATTTCCAAGGGCGGCGCGAAGGCCTTCTACGCGGGCCCGGTGGCGCAGGCGCTGGTGAAGACGGTGCGGGACGCGGGCGGGCTGCTCACGCAGGAGGACCTGACGAACTACCGCACGCGAGCGGCCACGCCGCTGGAGACGACCTACCGCGGGCACCGCATCCTCACCATGCCTCCGCCCAGCGCGGGCGGGCTGGCGGTGGTGCAGGTGCTGGGCATGCTCCAGCAGCTGCGGCCGCAGGGCGTGCCGTACCGCGACCCGGAGTCGCTGCACCTCTATGTGGAGGCCGTGCGGCGCGCGTACGTGGACCGCGCGAAGTACCTGGGCGACCCGGCCTTCGTGCAGGTGCCGCTGGAGCGGCTGACGTCGCCCGGGCACATCGCGGACCTGGCGGGCGGCATCGACCCGAAGAAGGCCACGCCCAGCGCGTCGCTGCTGGCGCCGGTGACGGGCGGGCCCGCCTCCACGCTGCGCAAGGACGCGGGGCCGCTCACGCCGGAGCCGGAGAAGAAGAACACCACGCACATCTCCGTCATCGACAAGGACGGCAACGCGGTGGCCATGACGACCACGGTCAACTACAGCTTCGGCTCGTGCCTGGTGGCCAAGGGCACCGGCGTGCTCCTCAATGACGAGATGGACGACTTCGCCGCGCAGCCGGGCGTGCCCAACGCGTACGGGCTCGTCACCGGGGAGCCCAACGCCATCCAGCCCGGCAAGGTGCCCCTGTCCTCCATGTCGCCCACGCTGGTGTTCACGAAGGAAGACCCCCAGCGGGTGATGCTGGCGGTGGGCAGCCCCGGCGGCTCCACCATCCCCACCACCGTCATCCAGGCCATCAGCAACGTGGTGGACCACGGCATGGACGTGGCGCGCGCGGTGGGCGCGGGCCGGCTGCACCACCAGTACCTCCCGGACGAGCTGTGGGTGGACAGGTGGGGCCTGGAGCCGGCGACGCTGTCCACTCTGGAGGCCAAGGGCCACAAGATTCGCCGGGTGGACGCCTGGGGCGACGCGGAGGCCGTCTACAGCGACCCGCGCACCCACCTGCGCTATTCCTCCAGTGACCCGCGCAATGAGGGCGCCGCGACGGGCCAGGACTGAAGCGTAAGGAGAAACCCTGCCCGTGCCCGAGCCGCTCCCCCTCTTCGATGCGCACCTCCACCCGGAGGCCCTGACGGACCAGGACCTGGAGTCCATGCGCTTCTTCGGCGTGGAGCGGGCCCTGGTGGTGGCGCACCACTTCCCGGAGCCCACGGCCAAGGCGCTGCGCCAGCACTTCGACGCGCTGGTGGAGAAGCAGCTGCCGCGCCTGGAGCGGCTGGGCATCCGCGCCTGGGCCGCCCTGGGCGTGCACCCGCGCTGCATCCCCCGCCGGGGGCTGTCCGAAGTCCTGAGCCACCTGCCGGACTACTTCGAGGGCGGCCGGGTGGTGGCCCTGGGCGAGACGGGGCTGCACGTGGGCGGCGAGGAGGAGGAAGAGGCCTTCCTGGAGCAGCTGGCCCTGGCCCGCCAGCTCAAGCTGCGCGTGGTGGTGCACACGCCGCTCAAGGACAAGGAGCGCCACACGCGGCGCATCCTCACGCTCCTGCGCCAGTCGGGCCTGCTGCCCTCACGCGCGCTGGTGGACCACGCCAACGCGCGCACCGTGCGGACCATCCTGGAGGTGGGCCATTGGGCCGGCCTCACCCTGCACCCGGAGGCCCTCCAGGCGGACCGGGCGGTGGCCCTGGTGCGGCGGCTGGGCAGCGAGCGCCTGGTGCTGGACTCCGACGCGGGCGACGGCGCGGGGGACATCCTGGGGCTCGCGCGCACGGCGAACCTCCTGGGCAAGGCGAAGCTGTCCGAGCGCATCGTCCGGCGGGTCACCCGGGACAACGCCGCCCGCTTCTTCCAGATCCACGACTGAGCGCGGCATTCGCGCGCCGTGCGGGTGGCGCGCGGCGCGTTGAAAAGTGGACGGCCGCCCGGCGCTGTAAATGCGACGGGCCCCACGCAGTGAAGCGCGGAGCCCGTGGCTTTACAACCTGTGTCCCCGGCAGGGGGCCTAGTTCACCGAGACGGAGGCCTGGGCCTCCGGGTGCAGGGTGAGCCCCTGCGCGTCCGGCGCCAGCCGCACCTGCACGGGCACGCCCTGGGAGCGGTACTCCGCGAGGGAGTCCGCCGCCTCGTCGAGCAGCTGCTGATAGCGCTCCTCCAGCTCCACCGCGATCAGGAGCATGGTCTCGCCGGCGTCCGTCACGCCCGGCCGGTACACCTGGCACCGCTGGAACCGCGCCCAGCGACCGTTCTGCATCTTCACAAGCTCGCCGTCGTAAGCCATGCGCAGCACCTCTTGAGTGAAATCCGACGGAGGCAATCTAGAGGCGAATCCACGCGCTGTCATCCCCCTGTTTGAAAATTCGTAAACCCTTCGGGGTTCCAGCGGGTTGCCAACACTCAAGGGCATGTCCAGGGGTGCCCCGGGGGCCGGACCGGCGCAAAATGTAAAGTGGAACACTGTCAACGCCGTTAACCCGGCCGGGGGGGCGATGCCGCGTCGCGCTGTCAACACTCCGTGAACCCGCCCGCTCGGGAGGGGCGGCCGGGGGACGGGGCGGGACTGACGCGTGGCACCTGACGGGGGCATCCCTTAGATTCCAGCGGATGAAGTTGCCCCTGCCGTTCCGTCGCGACCGTCCCATCATTCCGTCCGCCAACGCGCAGGATCACGCGGAGCGGTTGATCGCCGAGTCCCTGCGCATGCTCGGCCAGGTGTGTTCGAAGGTCGCGGACGCCATCGAGGCGCAGCGGCTGGAGCGCCAGGGCTACGCGCACAACAGCTACCTGCGGCGCCTGGACGTGGACGAGGACGCCGCGAAGAAGCCCTCCGGACCGGGCACGGGCGGATGACGGCTCCCCGGGAGCCGCCGCCCGATCACGCCCACGGCGAGGACTCCGACGCGCCGGTGCCGTGCCTCGCCTCCTCGCCGGCCGCGACCTGGCGGGAGCAGGGCATCCAGATGCCCATGCCCGCGCTGGCGGACGAGGAAGGGCCCCGCGTGGACCCCGGCCTGCCGCCCGTCGTGGACGCGCATGTGCACCTGTTCCCTGATCGCGTCTTCGAGGCGGTGTGGCGCTGGTTCGACCGCTACGGCTGGCCCATCCGCTACAAGCTGCACACGCCCCACGTGCTGTCGTTCCTCTTGTCCCGGGGCGTCGAGCGCGTGGTCGCCCTGCACTACGCCCACAAGCCGGGCATGGCGCGCGCGCTCAACGCCTTCGTGGCGGAGGTGGCGAAGGCCGAGCCCCGCGTCATCGGCCTTGGCACCGTGTACCCGGGCGAGCCCGGCGCCGTCGCCATCCTGGAGGAGGCCTTCGCCCTGGGGCTGAAGGGCGTGAAGCTGCACTGCCACGTCCAGGCCTTCTCCCCGGACGCGCCCCAGCTGCACGAGCTCTACGAAGCGTGCGCCCGGGCGGGCAGGCCGCTCGTGATGCACTCGGGGCGGGAGCCGTCCAGCGCCCGGTACCCGGTGGATCCGCACCAGCTCTGCGCCGCGGAGCGGGTGGAGCGCGTGCTGAAGGATCATCCCACGCTCAAGCTGTGCGTGCCGCACCTGGGGGCGGACGAGTTCGACGCGTACGCGCGCCTGCTGGAGCGCCATGACACGCTCTGGCTGGACACGACCATGGCGGTGGGCGGCTACTTCCCCGTGCCCCTTCCCCGCAGGGCGCTGGAGCTCCGGCCCGAGCGCATCCTGTATGGGACGGACTTCCCCAACATCCCCTACGCGTGGGACCGGGAGCTGAGGGCGCTGGCCGGGCTGGGGTTGGACGAGACCGCGCTCGCGGGGGTGCTGGGCGGCAACACGCTGTCGCTCTATGGGGAATGTTGAAAAGAAACGCAGGCCCTTCCGCAATGGAAGGGGCATTCCCATCTTCGTCCCCATAGAATCGCGGTCCCCAAGCAGACGCCGCCACTCCAGAGGCTCAAGCCCATGTCGAACTTCATCCTGGTCGTCGACGACGACGCGAGTCACCGCACGCTCATCTGCGATGCCCTCCAGGAGATGGGCTATGCCACCATCGAGGCCAAGAACGGCCGCGAGGCACTGGACCTTCTGGAGGACGACATCCCGGGCGCCGTGCTCCTGGACCTGCGCATGCCCGTCATGAGCGGCTGGGGCCTGCTGGACGCGCTCAAGAAGATGCCGCGGGCGCGCAACCTGCCCATCATCATCATCTCCGGCTACGGCTTCGAGTGGGAGGCGGAGCTGGTGGGCGCCGCCGGCTACATCTCCAAGCCGGTGGACCTGGACAAGGTGCGCACCACCGTGCAGCAGATCGTCGGGCCGCCGGAGGTGGCCATGGTGCACTGAGCCGGGAAGCGCCCGGCGGGCCGCACCATCCGTCAACCCGAGGATTGTGGGCGACCCCACGGTGCATGGTGTGATGGCGTCCTTCATGACGCCCCCTCCTGCTGAACCCGCCGGCCCAGCGCTGGCCATCGACGCCCGCGGCCTCGTCAAGCGCTTCGGTACCTTCACCGCGCTGGACGGCCTGGAGCTTCAGATTCCACGGGGCGCCTTCTACGCGTTCCTCGGCCCCAACGGCGCCGGCAAGTCCACCTCCATCGCGTTGCTCACCGGCGTGTACGGGCCTGACCAGGGCACCATCCGCATGCTCGGCGTGGACGCCGTGGCCAGGCCCCTGGACGTGAAGCAGCGCGTGGGCGTGGTGCCGGAGGAGCTGAGCCTCTTCGAGCGCCTCACCGGCCGCCAGTACCTCACCTTCTGCGCGCGCATGTACGGGCTGGACGGCGCCCAGGCCGCGTCGCGCGCGGTGGAGCTCCTGGAGCTGACGGAGCTCACGTACAAGGCGGGCGCGCTGGTGGCGGAGTACTCCAAGGGCATGCGCCGCAGGCTCGCCATCGCCGCGGCGCTCATCCACGCGCCGGAGCTGGTGCTGCTGGATGAGCCCTTCGAGGGCATCGACGTGCTCGCCGCGGGCGTCATCCGAGAGCTGCTGCGCGAGCTGTCGCGCCGGGGCGTGACGCTGCTGCTCACCACGCACGTGCTGGAGATCGCCGAGCGGCTGGCCACGCACGCGGGCGTCATCCGGGGCGGGCGCATGTTGGACCAGGGCCCGGTGGAGCAGCTGCGCCAGCGCCACGGCGTGTCCACGCTGGAGGCGGTGTTCGAGAAGCTGATCGCCGTGCCCGCCGCGCGCAACGCGAAGCTGTCGTTCTACGGTGAGCCCGCGGCGAACGTGGTGCCGCTGCGGCGGGAGTCCGCGTGAGCGCCCCGCGTCCGAAGGTCCCCGGCTTCTTCCAGCACCTCATGCTGCTCTGGGGCCTGCGCCTGCACCTGGGCCTCAACCAGGGCCCGGGCAAGAGCCGCCTGCTCGCGGTGGCCGCGTTCGTGGGCTCCAGCGCGCCGGGCGTACTCTTGGGCCTGAGCTTCTTCAAGCTGATGCGGATGCCGCTCATCGTGCACAGCAACGTGTGGCCGTACTTCATCCTCAACCTGCTGTGCTTCGTCACCGCCGCCACCTGGGTGACGTGGCCGCTGTTGTCCGCGGGCGTGGATGACCACTCGGAGCTGTCGCGCTACGCCGCGTTCCCCATCTCACCGTTCCGGCTGCTGATGGGCTCCACGGTGGCCAGCCTCTTCGAGCCGCGCGCGCTGGTGTTCTACGCGCCCCTCACCGGCGCTGCGGTGGGCTATGCGTCGCGCCACCGGCTGGCGTCACCGTGGCTGGCGGCGGTGCTCTACGTGCTGTTCGCGCTCTTCTGCGCGGCGTGGAGCCGGGTGGGCCTCTACACGGTCATCAACGTGCTGAGGGCGAAGCACAGCGCGCGCATCATGGGCGGCGGCATGGTGGCGTTCCTCGTCGCCGCGTCGTTCATCCCGCCCATCGACACGTCGTGGCTCACCAGCGTGGGCGAGGCGGGCGTGGGCGCGCTGGACATGAGCCTCATCATCAACGCGGCGGTGGCGCTCAGCCAGGTGCCTCCGGGCTTCTTCGGTGACGGGCTGGGGCAGCTGGCGCACGGGCGCGTGGGCATCGCCATGCTGGAGGCCTTCGGGCTGCTGTTCTTCACCGCCATGGGCATGGGCGTGGCGTACGCGCTCCTGATGCGCTTCCACCGGCAGGCGGGGGGCCGCTCCGGCGGCGACCGGGGGGATGGGAAGGACAGCGACCCGTTCGCCACCACGGGCTCGCGCTTCGACACGCTCCTGCGCCGCGAGGTGCTGGACCTGTGGCGCAACCCGCGCGCGCGGCTGCTGGCGGCGGTGCCCTTCATCCTGGCCATCCTGCTGAAGCTGCTCTCCGGCAGGGACCTCTTCGTGTACCTGCTGGGCGGCAGCGCGGACGCGTGGGTGATGGGCGGCCTGAGCATCTACGGCGCGGTGGTCATCGCGTCCACGTTCTCGCAGAACACCTTCGCGTACGACGGGCACGGCTTCGCGGTGTTCCTGGCGGCGCCCCTGGACCTGGCGGACGTGCTGCGCGCGAAGAACCGGGTGCAGGGCATCGCGGCGCTGGGGATGGCGGTGCTGGTGGGCGCCTTCTACCGGGTGTACTTCGGCTCGGGCACGCTCGTGGACTTCCTGTGCGCCATGGCCGCGGTGGCGGCGGTGGTGCCCATGCTGCTGGCCGCGGGCAACTTCCTGTCGCTGTACTTCCCGGTGAAGTTCCACGCGAGCCTCAAGCGCCGCGACCGCATCCCCCTCACCGCGTCCATGCTGGGCATCCTCGCGGCCAGCGTGGGCTGCATGCCCTTTGGCCATGCGCTGCGGGCCGCGGGGAAGGACGGACCGGGCTGGCAGTCCGTGGCCTTCATCCTGGGGTTCGCCGTGCTCCACTTCGGCGTGTACCGGGTGACGCGGCCCTGGGCCATGCGGCTGTTGGATCAGCGCCGGGAGATCGTGCTCCGGGCGGTGACGCGTGAATAGCCGCGCTCAGTAGGTGACGCCGAACTTCGCGGCCTGCGTCTTCACGCTCTTCATCACGTTGGCGTCGAAGGCGTCCTCCTTGGCGGGGGCGTTCTTCGTGAGCCACTGGTCGCGCTCGGTGGCGAGCTTCGCGACCTTCTCCTCCAGCACCTTGCGCTCGGCGGCCAGCTGCTTCACCTTCGCGGCCTGCGCCTCCTTCTTGAGGCCCTTGAGCTCCTGGGGCAGCTCGTCGTCCTTGAGGGAGTCGAGCGCGGCCGGCTGCTCCAGCAGGTCCACGCCGCCCGCGATGGCCGCGGGCGCGCTGCTCACCGCCCCGGCGCTGGGGGCGCTCTTGCCCACGCCCCGGCTCGTCTTCATGTAGCTGATGCGGTCCGCGACGGCCTCCGCGGCCATGCCCTTGGTCGCCTCCGCGCGGGCGACGTTCATGGCCCGGGCCTCCGCGCGGCCGCCGTACAGCGTCTTGGACGCCAGCTCCGCGTTCACGCGCGACAGCTCCGCGTCATAGGGCGTGGCCACCGCCACCATGCCGCCCGCCGCGTCGATGGAGTCGAAGGTGCCGTCCGTCAGCTTCGCCACGTAGCGCCAGGACTCCTCGGTGGCCGAGTCCGCGCCGCAGCGCACCGTGTTCACCACGATGTGGCGCTCCTTCGCGCGCTTGGACCAGAGCTTGAAGTCCCAGGCGGCCTCGCGCTGGGCGGGGGGCGCGTCGCCCACCAGGAAGATGACCTTCATCACCTCGCGGTCCTGGCTCCACTTGAGCAGTGACACCGCTTCGCCCAGGCCTCGCCCCACGTGCTCGGGGTGGTCCCCGCCCCCGTTCGCGTCCAGCTTGCGCAGCTCCGCGAACATGGAGTCCATGTCGTCGCTCAGCTCGAAGCGCTTCGTCACGTACGCGTCCCCCTGGTCCCGGTACGCCACGAGCGCCACCTTCAGGTGCGGCGTGGGCTTGCCCTTCGCGATGCGCGACGCGATGGAGAAGATCTTCTGCTTGGCGCCCTCCAGCAGGCCGCCCATGGACCCCGTCGTATCCAGCACGAAGGCCACTTCGATTTCGGGCCGCTGCCCCTGCGGCTGGGCCTGCGCGTCCTGGGCCTGCGCCTGAGCCTGCGTGTCCGTGGGCTTCGTGGGCGCGCCCTTCACGGCGGGCTTCTCCGTCGCGGCGGGCTTCTCCGTGGAGGCCGGCGCGCGGACGGGCGTGACGGCCCAGGCGGAGGTGGCAGGCAGAACGGTGGCGAGCGCGGCCGTCAGGACGGCCCGCGAGAGGGGCTTCAGGTTCATGGGTGGGCTCCGGGTGACGGACTTGCGGGCGGGCACATCCGCGCCGCCTGCTCCTGTAACGGACAGGCCCGCCGGAAGTTCTACGCCCCCGGTTGCACCCCTCCGGAACGGGCGTTACGCCCCGGTTCCGTGCGCGTCTTCCACATCGACCGGTACCTGGTCCCCCTGCCCGACGGGCACCGCTTCCCCATGGAGAAGTACCGCCTGCTGCGCGAAATCCTGCTCGAGCGCGGCATCCTCCCCCCCGCCGTCTTCCACGAGGCCCCCCGCGCCGGGCGCGACGAACTGGAGCGCGTCCACACCCCGCGCTACCTGGACGCCTTCTTCGGAGGAACGCTCACCGACGCGGAGCTGCGCCGGCTGGGCTTCCCCTGGTCCCCGAGGCTCGTGGACAACGCGCGCGCGTCCGTGGGCGGCACCCTGGCCGCCGCCCGCGCCGCATTGGCGGACGGCTTTGGCGCGAACCTGGCCGGCGGCACGCACCACGCCTTCCCGGACCACGGGGAGGGCTTCTGTGTCTTCAACGACATCGCCGTGGCCATCCGCGTGCTCCAGGCCGAAGGGGCCCTCCGCCGCGCGGTGGTGGTGGACCTGGACGTGCACCAGGGCAACGGCACCGCGGCCACCTTCGCGG
This sequence comes from Corallococcus sp. CA049B, assembly GCF_003611685.1. NCBI lineage: Bacteria > Pseudomonadati > Myxococcota > Myxococcia > Myxococcales > Myxococcaceae > Corallococcus > Corallococcus sp. CA049B. The sequence goes on from NZ_RAWC01000075.1 coordinate 13,469, forward strand.
GCGACCCGTCCGTCTTCACCTTCTCCATGCACGGCGAGCACAACTTCCCCTTCCGCAAGCACGCCTCGCACCTGGACCTGGGGCTGGAGGACGGCGTGGGGGACGCGGAGTACCTGGCCACGCTCGACGCGCACCTGCCCCACGTCCTGGAGTCCGCCCACGCCGACCTGCTCTTCTTCCAGGCCGGCGTGGATCCGCTGGAGGAGGACACCCTGGGCCGGCTGTCACTCACCCACGCGGGGCTCTTCGAGCGCGACCTGCGCGTCATGCGCGCGGCGAAGGAGCGCGGACTCCCCGTGGTGCTCACGCTGGGCGGCGGCTACGCGCGGCCGCTGGCGCCGTCGCTGGAGGCTCACGTCGGGACTTATCTGGCCGCCTGTTCGTTGTTCCGCTGACGCCCCTCTTCCCCGGGGACGCTTGCGGGCCCGTTCGCCCCGGCCCCATGCTCGACCCTGCTTCGCCACCCCAGGAGCCCTCCCATGCCGCGTTCCCTCCCCCGTCTCGCCGTCCTCGCCTGCGCGCTGGCCCTGGGCTGTGGCGGCAACACGCCCTACTACCGCCTGGACTGGGGAGGCGAGGACACCGTCACCGCCGCGCCCGGCGACTCCATCCCCTATGACATCGCCATCCAGCGCATCGCGGACAACCTGGGCGAGGTGCGCGTGCGCCCGGCGATCGTCCCCGAGGGCGTCACCTTCAGCCCGGACTTCTCCCTGCCGGAGGGAGAGACCATCGCCACCACCACCGCCACCATCACGGTGGCTCCCGGCGTCACGACCTACGGCGCGAACGCGCTGCAGCTCATCGCGGAGGACCCGGCCAACAACGTCACCGCCCGGGGCAACATCTCCCTGATCATCCTGCCGCCCCCCGAGCCCCAGCCGGACTTCGCGCTCGCCGTGGAGCCCCGCCAGGTGAACGTGGCGCCAGGCGAGTCCGCCCAGGTGACGGTGACGGTGACGCGCGCGGAGGGCTTCACCGGCGCGCTCACCATCGCGCTGGAGTCCCCCGGCACGACGCGGCTCGGCGCCGACCCCGTCACCCTGGCCCCGGGCGAGACGACCGCGCAGGTGCGCGTCACCACGGACCGCTCCCTCTCCGTCCTGGCCTACGTGGTGAAGTTCGTGGCCACCGCCGAGGACGGCCGCGCCGCCAAGACGGGCTTCACCTTCAACCTGGACCTCACCTGAGCAGACCGTGAAGGGGCCCCGCGCCGCCCGGTGTCAGGCGCGGGGTACCGGTGGCGTCTTCGCGGCGCTAACTTGAGGACCGCCATGACACCGCCGACCCCTCCCATCGCACCCGCTCGACGCCAGGCCGCCCGGGAGGCCCTCGCCCTGGATGACGAGGCCCTGCTGAAGGTCTGCGACGTGGAGTTCTTCATCGCCTCCGGACCCGGCGGCCAGCACCGCAACACCACCGCCAGCGGCGTGCGCCTCAGCCACCCGCCCACGGAGCTGTCCGTCACCGCCACCGAGCGCCGCAGCCAGTCCCAGAACAAGGACGCCGCCGTGCGCCGCCTGCGCGCCGGCCTGCAGGCCCTCACCTTCGTCCCCAAGGTCCGCAAGGCCACCCGCCCCACCCTGGGCTCCAAGCGCCGGCGCCTGGAGGACAAGAAGCGCACCTCCGAGAAGAAGGCCGGCCGGGGCGGCAAGCTCGCGGATTAGGCGGCCAGGCCTCCGCTGCTATGCACGACGTGCGGACCTCGCAAGCTTTGCGTAGCCGCTGACGTCGCCCACCCACAGCCACACGGTTTCTTTCCAAGGCTCCCCCAGGACGGGAGCCCCCCACGCCGGGGCACACGGCGTGCAAAAGCCGGGGTGGCCCCCGACCCGAGGGGGTCAGTCGGTCCCCAACCCCCGGTGAACCCTTGGCCCCCATCTCCCCCAGAATCTCCGCGGCGCGGCGAATCCTGCTGGGCCTGGCGCTGCTGACGGCGCTGCCGGCGTCCGCGACGGACATCGTCACCTTCAGCCAGGGCGCGCTCATCATCCCGGAGCAGGCCACCTTCCAGCAGGGCTGTGGAAGCCTGTCGGCCTACGGCCTGGTGTGGCGCCTGTTGCAGTCCAACGAGGCGGGCGGCTTCAACGCCAACCACCCGGTGACGGTGTACCTGGCCATCGACGACACGAAGCGGTCCCCCAACCGCTGCGTGCCCACCAACAAGCACCTGCCGCCCCTGCCGCACAACGGCCAGTGGAACGACCCCAGCTGGAATGACGGCTGCGACTTCCACATCTCCCGCGCGGACGCGGCGCCCGTCGTGCCGGTGCCGCCCCTGCAGGCGCTGCCCGCGAGCGGCCTGTTCCCCGAAGCGAACATCGACAACTTCACCACCAGCACGAACCAGGCGCGGCCGAACTTCACGGCCACGACGCTCAACACCGCCAGCGGCTTCCGCGACGTCCAGTACATGGGCGGCGCGTTCATCATCGACGCGAAGGACGCGAAGAACGCGCTCGACTTCCTGAACTCCTCCGCCGGGGCGGACGCGCCGAAGAAGTTCCGCACGACGTGCAACTGCAACACGTTCAGCAACGGCAGCGGCTGCTTCTACGTGCGCATGCACCAGGCCACCATCGAGTTCAACGCGCCCATTGGCCGGCGGTTGAACCGCGTGCCCCCGAAGATCGCCCTGCTGGACCTGGACGACGACAACGCGACGGACAAGTCGTTCGTGAAGGGCGGCATGCTGGACGACTACCTGCGCAACGCGGGCCTGGACTTCCCGGGCGCGGGCGGCTGCCCGCAGGGCACCACCAGCGGCTGCAACCTCAACGGCGGACAGCCCGGCCTCATCTACGACGCGCTCCACGCCAACGCGGACCTCATCTCCACCACGGCGTTCCCCAACGGCCTGCTCAACGCCGTGGACCCCACCACCCAGCGCCCGCGCTACCGCGTGTTCTGGGCGCCGCACTGGCAGATTGGCGACAGCACCCGCGCCGAGTACCGCTCCAACGGCGACGGCGCCGGCAACCAGGCGGAGAACGTCCTCAACAACATCGCCTACTTCACCAACCAGCGCGGCAACGGCCTGTTCGCCGAGTGCACCAGCATCTGGTCCTACGAGCACACCGACAAGGTGGGCGGAGGGCTGGTGCCCTCCACGCGCTTCCAGGGCGAGAACACCTTCGAGAAGAACAAGCTCGGCAGCAGCGGCAAGAACTGGGACGGCCGCAACTGCACGGACCCGGACTACATGAACGAGTCCTCGCCCCGGCCCGCCTGCATCCTCTACCCCAACCCGGGCGACCCCTTCTCCCAGCTGGGGGACTTCCGCTTCAACAACGTGGCGGGCGAGACGGAGAACTACCGGACGACCTTCAAGAACGGCGTGCGGCGGCTGGCGGTGAGCTGGGTGAACTACGCCACGGGCAACCAGTACGACAACCCCGTGCACGTGGCGGCGCACACCCTCCGCGGCAACGACTTCTTCTCCTTCAACCAGAAGGACAATGATCCGCAGAAGGCGACCATCGTCTACCTGGCGGGCCATGACTTCAAGGACAGCGTCGCGGGCACGCGCATCGTGCTCAACACGCTGCTCAACCTGGGGAGCGAACCGCTGCAGAGCGAGCGCACCGTGTCCGCGCCCGTCGCGCTGGACGACACCAACGGCAGCGACACCAACGGCTCGCGCGCCCTCTTGTTCAAGACGTCCTACAACGCCGTGACGGGCTACCCGCCCGGCGCGGACACGTACACGCCCGCGCAGGGCTCGCACTGGGTGTTCCCCTACTACCCGGGCACGCTGCGCGCGCACTCGCTCATTGGCGGGGATGCGCTGTCCACGGGGGAGAACTCCCTGTCGGACGGCACGCTGTGGAACGCGGACGCGCGCATGCCCGCGCCCGGCAGCCGCAACCTCTTCACCTACTTCGGCGGCGAGGTGACGGTGAACCCATCGCTGGGCGCCGGCCGCGCCGCGCCGCACGGGGTGATGCAGGTGGGCTGGCAGCCGGAGGAGGTCTCCGGCACGCGCATCAACCGCGACTACGGCTCGGCCCCCAACACCGGCTGCGTGGACGTGCTGAAGCTCGGCCGCGCCCCGGCGCGTGACGGCGGCTTCCGCTACGACTTCGTGAAGGGCCCGGACGGCGTCTGCGACCTGCAGCAGGCGACGCAGTACTCGCCGCAGCTGGGCGGGGCCGACTTCGGCGTCACCAACGAGCTCATCAACAAGACGCAGCTGTACGTGGACTTCAACGCGGTGGCGATGATGCTCCAGCGGGTGCGCGGCTTCTGCTACGCCACGGAGTCCGGCCGCGACGGCGCCAGCGAGACGCCCATCCTCGAGCCCTCCATCACCCAGTGCAACAACGACGACGCGGACAACAAGGCGCACCTGGGCGGCTTCATCCACTCGTCGCCCGTGGTGGTGACGGCCAGCCCCCACATCCAGGACGCCAACGCGCCCCGGCCCACGGTGGCCTACGCGGCGGGCCTGGACGGCCAGGTGCACGCCTTCTACGTCTCCGGCGGCGCGCGCTATGACGGCCCCGCGCAGAGCCTGAGCTTCCCCAACCCGGACGCCAGCGCCCGCTTCAAGACGGACTTCGCCCAGCGCTTCCGCTCCGGCACCCCGCCCCCGCCGGGCACGGAGCTCTGGAGCTTCCTGCCGGCCACGCAGCTGGCGGGCCTGCGCAACAACACCGCGCGGGTGAACAGCGCGCCCGCCGTCTTCGACGTGTTCGCGGACTTCGTGGGCACCGGCCGCCGCGAGTGGCACACCGTGCTCGTCGCCAACGTGGGCCAGACGGGGCGCGACCTGTTCGCCCTGGATGTGACGAACCCGCTCAAGCCCGTGCTGCTGTGGCACCTGGTGGGCAGCCACTACGCCACCGCCAGCGCGCCGAACTCCGCGGTGGCGCTGGCGGACAAGGGCCAGGGCGGCCTGGACTGGACGTACACCTGGGACGAGGACTCCAGCCTCTTCCTCCTGCCGCCGCGCGCGGACCCGGGCCGTCAGCCGAGCGGCCTCTACGACTACAGCGGCCTGGGCGGCTCGCGCGGGCTGTCCGTGGGCGTGGGCCGGCTGGGCATGGAGCCCGTGTACGCCGTCTTCGTCGCCTCCAGCAGCTCCGGCGCGCTGCCGGCGCCGGGCTCCCCGGGCTCTCCCGCCAAGGGCGTGCAGGTGTTCGCCATCGACGTGGCCACCGGCCAGAAGCTGTGGCAGTGGCAGCAGGCCTACACCAGCAGCGTGGACAACAGCGCGCCCGCCGCGCCCACCGTGTCGCAGGACTCGAGCGGCGCCGCGCGGCTCTACGTGGGTGACATGGAGGGCCGGCTCTGGGAGCTGGACGCGTCCACCGGCATGAACCTCAACGTGGCGCGCACGGGCCCCGCGTGCTCGGAAGCCACGCCCTGCAAGTACACGGCGATGAACATCGGCGGGCTGCCCGTCACCAGCCAGCCCATCAGCACCAACGTGGGCCTGGCGCGCATTCCGCTCGACGCGACGAACACCTCCGCCTTCGGCCAGTTCAAGGGCAAGGTGGTGGCCCTGGTGGGCACCGCCGGCATGGACTGGGTGCCGGACACGGTGGGAGGCCGCTTCCACGCGCTGCTCCTGGACGCGGAGCTCCGGCTGCCCCTGGGCATGGACGGCAAGCGGCTGGACGGCTCGCCCATCAACGCGAACCTGGCCAACACGGAGGCGGCCACCTACGGCGTGCTCCAGGAGCCCTCGCCCTTCCCGCTCGTCTTCCCCGCCCCCGAGCACGTCTACGGCAACATCACCATCGCCGGGCGCACCGCGTACTTCAGCACCGCGGAGGAGTCCGTGAACGACCCCATGCTGCTGAGCGCGTCCGTGGGCGGCCACACCTACAGCATCGATTTGGGCAACACGGCGGCCACGCAGGCGGGCATCCAGCCCATGAGCGGCGCGACGCTGGCCAACTACGGCGGCGTGGCCGTCTACCACCGCGACAGCGGCGGCGGGTCCACGGACTACGTGGTGGGCGCGGAGGTGAGCGCCCTGCGCGTCACGCGCATCGACAACGCGACCAACACCGGCGCCTCCAGCCCCAACGCGAAGGACTCCGTGGCCGGCGACAACGGCGTGCTCTACCAGCTCCTCAACTGGAGCCAGAGGTTCCTCGAATGAGAGCCCTTCCCTCTTCCGCCGCCCGGCGCGGCAGCGGCCTGCTGGAGGTGCTCATCGCCATGTGCGTCCTGGCGCTGGCCGCCGTGGGCGCCGTGATGGGCATGGTGGCCGCCACCCGCGACGTGAAGGACGGCCAGGTGCTCCAGGGCCGGCGCATGCTGCTGGAGGCGCGCGTGCAGCGGCTGTGGCTCGCGTCCAAGATGGACCTGGCGAACCAGGCCATCCCCCGGCCCGCCCTCTTCCCGCCGGAGGTGGCCCTGGCCACGGCGCCCTGGGTGCTGGACCCCAGCGCGCCGCAGGCGGGCGACATCGGCACGGGCGCGTACTTCCGCGTGCGTCCCACCGGCCAGGTGGAGCCCGCGCTGGACGTGCCCGCCGGCACGCCCTGCACCGCCGCCACCCCGGACACGGTGCTGCCCCGCGACGTCTACTGCCGCGAGGTCCTGGTGACGCAGGGGCTGCCCAAGGACCTGCCGCCCGCGGCCCAGGCGATGGTGCCCGCCGGGGCGCTGCCCTTCACCTTCTGGACGCGCGCGTACCGCAAGGGCGACAGCCTGGAGCGCGCCATCGTGCACAGCGAGGTCTTCGTCCTATGAGGATCCGGCCGAAGCGTAAGGCGCGCGCGCGCGGCATGACGCTGCTGGAGACGATGGTGGCCGCGGCGCTCACCACCATCATCCTGGCGGCGGCCACGGCCCTGCTCCTCGCGGGCGGGCGCGTGGTGCACAACACGGAGCACGTGGCGGACAGCCACGACCACGCGCGGCTCGCGGGGGAGACGCTGCTGTCGGCGGTGCGCCAGGCCGGCGCGGGCATGTCCGAGGGCCTCTGGGTGGTCTCCGGTGGAGTCCCCCAGCGCATCAACCCCGTCTTCGGCGGTGACGGCGCGGGCGCGGGCGTGCTCGCCGCCACCACGACGGGCAACCAGCCGGGCGCGGACGGCAGCGACGACCTGTGGCTGGTGGTGCCGGACCGCAACTACCTGGGCCGCGACTGCGCGCCGGGCGCGGCGATGACGGTGGTGAAGCCGGGCACCGGCGCCCTGGAGGTCAACTGCGCGGGCACGCTCGCCGGCGCCGCGCCCGCCAACCCCATGCTGGTGGCCAGCAACATGAAGAGCGCCGCGCTGCTCACCCAGACCTCGGTGTCGAGCACTCCGCCCACCGCCACGGTGAACTACCTGGAGAGCGGCGTGTCGGGCTTCTCCAACGCGCCCCACAAGGGCGGCTTCCAGAAGGGCGACCTGGTGTACCCCGTGCGGCTCCTGCACTTCTTCATCGGGACGAACGCGGTCAACGGCCGCAAGGCGCTGATGCGCGCGGAGGGCATCCCCGGCAGCGACGTGTCCGGGCGCCCCTTCGTGGACATGGCCGACCCGGTGGTGGTGCAGGACTTCGTGGAGGACTTCCAGGTGACGTTCGGCATCGACGCCACCCACACGGGCGACCCGGCCCGCTACGACTTCCAGCACGGCCTCAAGCCCGAGTACACGCCGGGCCTGCGCTCGGTGCGCATCAGCGTGGTGGCCACCGGCCGCTCGCCCCGGCGCGACAACCAGAACCAGACCGTCCTCTCCGAGGACCTGCCCATCGCGGTGGAGAACCACACCCCGGCAGCCGGCCCCGCGGACGGCTACTTCCGCAGCCTCTTCTCGCGCCGGGCGGAGCTGCCCAACCTGGCCGCCGCCAGCCTGTGAATCCGTCCTCCGTGAGGCCCTCCGCCATGTCCCCACGCGCTTCGTCCCGTTCCCCCCGCGGCGCCACGCTGCTGCTCGTCGTGCTGCTCGTCACCGTGCTCCTGGGCCTGGTGGCGGGCGTGATGGCCTACGCCAGCAGCGAGCGCACGCGCGCCGTGACGTCCAGCCGCGCGGGCCAGCGTCAGGGCTGCGCGGAGAGCGGCCTGCAGCTGGCGCGCGGCTACTTCGGCCGCAACTACGCCCAGTGGAACACCTTCCTGAGCACGCCGGGCGCCTACGACCCCATCGGCTCACCCACCAACCCCGCGCCCGCCAACCCGCGCACCGCCGCCGGCCGCGCTGCCATCAAGACGGTCAACCCCGCGCTGTTCGCGGACCTGGACGGCGACGGCAAGGACGACGTGTACCTCTACATCCGGGACAACGAGGACGAGTTCAAGCCGCTCGCCCCGGAGTGGAACCGCGACAATGATCAGCAGGTGGTGGTGGGCGCCATCTGCATCAGCGAGACGATGATTCCGCGGCTGGGGAGCAGCAACCAGCTGGACCCCAGCGCGCTCGCGGTGGAGGGCATCCTCCAGTACAACGGCGGCGGCCACGCCTACACGGCGCAGACGGCGGGCGGCACGGGCTCCGGCAACCTCAACCGTTGAGCCGTCCGCCGGGCGTGCGAAGCTCCCGCCCATGCCCACGCTCGAAGACGCCATCGCCCTGGCGGTGGCCGCGCACCAGGGTCAGCGCGACAAGGCAGGACAGCCCTACATCCTCCACCCCCTGCGGGTGATGCTGCGTCTGTCATCCGACGCGGAGCGCACCGTGGCCATCCTCCATGACGTGGTGGAGGACACGCCGTACTCGCTGGAGCGCCTGCGCGGCCTGGGCTACCCGGAGGACGTGCTGTCCGCCCTGGACTGCCTGACGAAGCGCGAGGGCGAAAGCTACGAGGCCTTCATCGAACGGCTGCGTCCCCACCCCCTGGCCCGCCGCGTGAAGCTGGCGGACCTGGAGGACAACATGGACGTGCGCCGGCTGAAGGACGTGACGCCCAAGGACGCCGAGCGCCTGTCGCGCTACGTGGCCGCCTGGACGCGCCTGCGCGCGGAGTAGCCCAGCAAAGACGACGGCCCGGCGACCCTCCCATGAAGCGAGGGCGGCCGGGCCGCGAAACCAGCAGGTGCTGTCCGCTGCTTACGCCTTGGCGAGCTGGCGCAGCACGTACTGGAGGATGCCGCCGTTGCGGTAGTAGTCGAGCTCGTTCGGCGTGTCGATGCGGCACACCGCCGTGAACTCGATGGGGCCCTTCTCACCGGTGGCCTTCACGGTGAGCTTCTTCTGCGGCGCCAGCCCGTCCGCGACGCCGGTGATCTCGAACGTCTCGTGGCCGGTGAGGCCCAGCGACTGCGCGTCCTGGCCCGCCTCGAACTGCAGGGGCAGCACGCCCATGCCCACGAGGTTGGAGCGGTGGATGCGCTCGAAGCTCTTGGCGATGACGGCCTTCACGCCCAACAGCTGCGTGCCCTTGGCCGCCCAGTCGCGGCTGGAGCCGGTGCCGTACTCGGCGCCCGCCAGCACCACCAGGGGCGTGCCGTCCGCCTGGTACTTCATGGACGCGTCGTAGATGCTCATCCGCTCCCGCGTGGGGATGTGCACCGTGACGCCGCCCTCCACGCCGGGGACGAGCAGGTTCTTCAGGCGGATGTTGGCGAAGGTGCCGCGCACCATCACCTCGTGGTTGCCGCGGCGCGCGCCGTAGGAGTTGAAGTCCTTGGGCTCCACGCCCTCCGCCATGAGGTACTTCGCCGCGGGGCTCGTCTTGGCGATGTTGCCCGCCGGGGAGATGTGGTCCGTCGTGACGGAGTCACCCAGGAGCGCCAGCACGCGCGCGCCCTTGATGTCCTGCACCGCCTTGGGCTCCTTCGGGAGGTTCTCGAAGAAGGGCGGCTTGCGCACGTAGGTGGACTTCTCATCCCACTTGAACGTGGAGCCCTTGCTCACCTGGAGCTGCTGCCAGAGCGTGTCGCCCTCCATGGCGTTCGCGTACTGGCTGCGGAACTGCTCCGGCTTCACGGCCGTGCGGATGGTCTCCTTGATCTCCTCGTTGGACGGCCAGATGTCCTTGAGGAACACCGGGCGGCCGTTGGGGTCCGTGCCCAAAGGCTCGTTGTCCAGGTCGCGGCCCACCTCACCGGCCAGCGCGTACGCCACCACGAGCGGGGGGCTCGCCAGGTAGTTCATGCGCACGTGCGGGTTGATGCGGCCCTCGAAGTTGCGGTTGCCGGACAGCACGGCCGCCACCACCAAGTCGCCCTCCACCACCGCGTTGGACACGGGCTCCGGCAGCGGGCCGGAGTTGCCGATGCAGGTGGTGCAGCCGTAGCCCACGACGTGGAAGCCCACGGCCTCCAGGTAGGGCAGCAGGCCCGCGTCGCGCAGGTACTCCGTCACCACGCGGCTGCCCGGGGCCAGGGACGTCTTCACCCAGGGCTGCGGCTTGAGGCCCTTCTCCACGGCCTTCTTCGCCAGGATGCCCGCGGCCACCAGCACGGCCGGGTTGGACGTGTTGGTGCAGGAGGTGATGGACGCGATGACCACCGCGCCGTGGCCCACCTGGTAGCTCTGGCGGCCCGCCTTCACGGTGACGGCCTGCGCCAGCCGCTCCGGGGGCACCGCGGCGGCCGGAGCCTTCGCGCCACCCTTGGGGCCCTCGTCGTCCTCGCCCTTGCTCTTGCCCGCGGCGAGCATCTCCACCAGGGACTTCTCGTACCCGGCCTTCATGTCCTTCAGGGGCACGCGGTCCTGCGGACGCTTGGGGCCCGCGAGGCTGGGCACCACGGAGGCCAGGTCCAGCTCCAGCGTGTCGCTGAAGAGGGGGTCCTGCGCGCCGGCCTCCAGCCACAGGCCCTGCGTCTTCGCGTACGCCTCCGTCAGCGCCACGACGTCATCCGGGCGGCCGGTGAAGCGCAGGTAGTTGCAGCTCTCCTCGTCCACCGGGAAGAAGCCGATGGTGGCGCCGTACTCCGGGGCCATGTTGGCGATGGTGGCGCGGTCCGGCAGCGACAGCCCCTTCAGGCCCTCGCCGTAGAACTCCACGAACTTGCCCACCACGCCCTTCTTGCGGAGCATCTGCGTGACGGTGAGCACCAGGTCCGTGGCCGTGGCGCCCGCGGGCAGCTTGCCGGTGAGCTTGAAGCCCACCACCTGCGGAATCAGCATCGTGATGGGCTGGCCCAGCAGCGCCGCCTCCGCCTCGATGCCGCCCACGCCCCAGCCCACCACGCCCAGGCCGTTGATCATCGTGGTGTGGCTGTCCGTGCCCACCAGCGTGTCCGGGTACACGGTGCTGCCCTGGCGGAACGTCACCTGCGCCAGGAACTCCAGGTTCACCTGGTGGCAGATGCCGATGTCCGGCGGCACCACGCCAAAGCCCTTGAACGCGCTCTGGCCCCAGCGCAGGAAGGCGTAGCGCTCGCGGTTGCGCTCGAACTCCAGCTCCGCGTTCTCCTTGAAGGCCGCGGTGGTGGCGAACGAATCAATCTGCACCGAGTGGTCGATGACCAGGTCCGCCGGGTTGCGCGGGTTGATCTTCGCCGGGTCACCGCCCATGGCGGCCAGGGCCTCGCGCATGGCGGCCATGTCCACGACGGCGGGCACGCCGGTGAAGTCCTGGAGCAGCACGCGCGCGGGGTGGAAGGAGATCTCGGTCTCCGGGGCCGCCTTGGGGTCCCAGGCGAGCATCTTCTCGATGTGCTCGCGCTTGACGACGCGGCCGTCCTCGTTGCGCAGCAGGTTCTCCAGCAGGACCTTCAGCGAGAACGGGAGGCGGTTGACCGCCGGGTGCGCCTTCGCCAGCGTGGCCAGGCTGAAATAGTCGTAGGTCGCCGAGCCCACCTTGAGCTGGGCCTTGGTGCCGAAACTGTCCGTCATGTGCGTTGCCGTCCTTCCGTGCCGGAATGACGCAACTTCTAGGCGTGTCCCCCCCGGCATGCAAAGGGTTCCTGCACCGCGTTGAAGGCGGTGGACGGTTGGCTCGAACCCCGGGCTTACAGCCGCGCTCAGAGCACCTTGCGGAAGAAGTACAGCACCCGCTCCACGGCCTTCTGCCAGAGGGGGCGGCGGCGGAAGGCGGCCAGGTCCACCTCGCGGCAGTTGCCACAATCCAGACGGAACGAGTCCTCCAGGTCGCGCCCCAGCCGGGGGTCCGCGAAGACGGCGTTCACCTCGTGGTTGAAGGCCAGCGACAGCCGCTCCAGGTTGAACGACCCGATGGTGCCCCACACCCCGTCCACCACGGCCGTCTTGGCGTGCAGCACGCCCCGGCGCCACTCGAAGATGCGGATGCCGGCGTCCATCAGCGGCTCGTAGAAGGCGCGCGTCGCGTGCTCCAGGAACGGGTGGTCGCTCTTGCCCCCGTTGAGCAGCAGGCTCACCTCCACGCCCCGCTTCGCCGCGTCCTTGAGCGCGGCCACCATGCGCCGGTCCGGCACGAAGTAGCCCGCGGCGATGAGCACGCTGGCCCGGGCGCGCTGGATGGCGTGCAGGTATGCGCGGTGGATGCTGCGGCGGCTGGACAGCACCGCCAGCCCCACGTCGCCCTTCAGGGGCCGGGCCTCCAGCGCCTGGGCTCCGCCGCGGATCCGCCGGCGCAGCCGGCTCAGGCGGTCGCGGAACATCATCCGCCACGTGGCCAGGAATCTCCGCTCCAGCTCATGCACCGCGGGGCCTTCAATGCGCAGCACGTCGTCGCGCCACGCCACGCCCTGCCCTTCCGGGGCCCAGTGCGCCGCGATGTTCACCCCGCCCGTGAAGGCCACCGTGCCGTCCACCACGAGAATCTTGCGGTGGTCCCGGCGCAGCAGGTGGCGCAGCCCGCGCTGGAGGCTGAAGGGCTTGAACGCCCGCACGTCCACGCCCCGCTGGCGCAGGCCTTCGAAGAAGCTCCTGCGGCTGGTCCAGGACCCCACCGCGTCGTAGAGGACCTTCACGTGCACGCCGCGCTCGGCGGCCTCCGCCAGCGCCTGGCCGAAGAGCTCGCCCACCGCGTCGGTGACGAACATGTACGTCTCCAGGCGGATGGAGCGGCGCGCCCGGCGGATGGCCTCCAGCATCTCCGGATAGGCCTCCACGCCGTCGCGCAGGAGCCGGCACGCATTGCCCTGGAGGGTGGTGTGGTGCTGCGGCAGGTAGTACCGGGCGAGCAGGCGCCGGGACACCCCGGGGCTCCACACCGGACCGTGCTCGGGCACCGGTCCCGGCGAGCGCGCCGCTGGAACCAACCCTTCCGACCGCCCGTCCTCCCCCGCCAGCTCACGCATCACCCCACTCAGGGTGGGAACGGGGGGAGGGACCGGCAACCCGGACGGGCTCTGCCCGCCTCCCTGGCGGGGTTGCACCGTCCGGTAGACGACGGCTGCTGGCTACAGGCCGAACTCGATGCGCTTGTTCTCCGCGCGCGTGGCGCACGGCTGGTCGTACTCGGGGAAGTACTCGCGCATGTGATCCAGCGTGAAGGCGGCCTGCTTGTAGTGGCCCTGGTTGTAGTAGCCCTCCACCTCCAGCAGCAGCTTGGAGCAGGTGCGGTCCAGCTCCTGCTGGGCGCGCTTCATGGCTTCCTGGGCCTCGAAGTACAGGTCCGGCTTCGGGTCCGGGTGGGCCTCCAGCATCAGCCACGCCTCGCGGAAGGCCTTCCACGCTTCGTAGCGGTTGCGCGCGCCGATGTCCGGCGTGTCGAAGTTCTTGCGGCCCTTCTTGAAGAGATCGTTGGCGTTCGAGACGAGCTGCTGCGTGGAGAGATCCTCGGGGAGCAGCGCGCGCTCCACCCAGACGTTCCACACGCGCCAGGTGTCCTCGCCCGGCGGGTTGCGGGTGTTGTCGAAGATGATGCGGTTGGGCTCGCCCTTGCGCAGCTGCTGGGGCGGGATCATCAGCTCCAGCGAGCGATCCTGGCTGGCCAGCGTGTCCGGGGGCACCTTGCCCACGTCCACGCCGTTGACGCTCACCACCACCTCGTCCTTGGAGATGCCCTGGGCCTGGTAGTGGAGGATGACCACCGCGCGCGTCGCGGCGACGAACTCCCACTCGAAGACCTTCATGTCCGGCCGGTTCCAGGTGACGCCGTCACCCAGGCCGAACGAGTCGTTGATGGGCTGGTTGGACAGGCGCACGGGCTCCTCGCCCTTCTGCACCGTGTCCTCGCCGCCCAGCACCAGCCAGTACATGAGGGCGAAGAGGCCCAGCACCACCACGCCGCCGCCGGCCATCACGCCCGCGCGGACCTTGGAGTTCGCCTCCGCCCAGAACAGGCGCAGGTTGGCCACCAGGCCCGGCGTCTCACGGCGGATGCGGGCGCGCTCGGCCGCGGACAGGCCGCCGCCACTGCTGCTGGCGCCACCGGCGCGGGGCGTGCGGGCCACCGCGCGGGAGGACTGGGAGCCGGTGCGGCGCGCGGGCGGAGGCGCGGGGGCGGGCTTTTCGATGGCCGCCGGAGCGTCCTCTTCCGGGGGCGGCTCCTGCGGGATGGCGCGCTGGGCGTTGGACGTGGGCCGGCGGATGGCGCGCATGTTCATGCGCGTGGACTCCGCCCGGATGCCCTGCAGGTCCTCCTCGTCCGCGCCTTCCGGCACGAGCGCCGCGCCCTTCTTGTTGCGCGACTTGCGCACGGAGTCGATGGAGACGATGCGCGTGCTGTTGGCGCCGTCCTCCGCGGGCTTCTCGTCCTCGCCGGTGGGCGCGTCCTCCGCGGCGATCGCGAAGAGGAACGTCACCGGGCCCAGCGTGAGCGTGTCCCCGTCCGCCAGGGTCTGCTTCTGCACCGCGGCGCCGTTGACGACCGTGCCGTTGGCGCTCTTCTGGTCCTCCACGGCGTAGCCGTCACCGTCCTTGAAGATGCGGCAGTGACGGCGGGAGATACCGGGGTCGTACAGCACCACGTCGCACTCGGAGGTGCGCCCGATGAGCACGGAGTCCTGGTCGAAGACGAACTCCTTGCCGGCGTCTTTTCCCTCGGAGATCGTCAGTTGGAAGGCCATGTCGTCCTAGGAGCCTATCGAGGCATGTACGGCTCGGGCAACGGCGGCGCGCGCGCTCGCCGGCTCCAGCACTTCCGCCTCTCCGCCGAAGGATAGCACCCACTGCGTGAGCCAGCGCTCACTGTCTCCGGCCACCCGCACCTCCACCCCTCCGTCAGCGAGCGGGCGGGCGTCCTGGCCGAAGCGCTCCTTCACGTAGGGTGCCGCCGTGGGGGTGAAGCGCACCCGGACGGAGGCCTCGCTGGCGCCGCGGGCCGGGTTGGGCACGTCCGCGCGGGCGTCCGGCGGGGGCTGGAAGGCGGTGGCGGTGACGGCCAGGTCCTCCATGCGGTCCAACCGGAACAGGCGCGCGTCCTGGCGGGTGTGGCAGAAGCCCTGGAGGTACCACTGGCCCCGGTGGCTGAGCAGCTCGTAGGGGCGCACCCGGCGCGGCTCCGGCGGGCGGCCGGGGCTGGCGTAGCCGAACGTCACCTCCAGCCGCTCCAGGATGGCCCGGGTGAGCGGCCCCAGCGCCGGGGGCGCGTCCGCGGAGGCGTCGATCTTCCGGTACATCTCCCGGAAGCGCTCGCGGGCGGCGGGCGGGATGATGCCCTCCAGCTTGGTGAGGGCGCTCTGGAGCGCGTCGCCGGTGGCCGGGCGCAAGAGCTCCGCCGCGGCGGCCAGGGCCGCGGCCTCGCCCGCGGTCAGCCGGGGCGGCGCGAACAGGCGCTGATCCAGGTCCACGTAGACGCGGTCGTTGTCCACGTAGATGTCGATGTAGTCGTCCGGGTTGAAGGGCGGCCGGCCCACGCAGGTGAGCAGGTCCAGCTCCTCCAGCAGGTCCTCGCGGCTGATGTTGAGGGCCCTGGCCAGGGCCTCCACGGTGACGCCGGGGTGCTTGGAGACGTAGGGGACGAGGAACAGCAGGCGGCGCAGCCGCTCGTGGACGTTGCTCATGCGCTCACCCGCTGACCTTCCACCGGCGCGTGCTTCGCCAGGATGTTCGCGGCCATCCGCTCCAGGCGCTCGCGCGCCTCCGGAGGCCCCTCCACGCGGCAGTCCTGCCCCAGCGACAGGACGAAGCGCGTCAGCCCGTCCAGGAACGTCACCGGGAAGCGGGCCCGCACCACGCCCTCCGACACCGGCTCCAGCGCCGCGCCCGGGAACAGCGAGCCCGCGCGCGAGGCCTGCGGCCCGGTGAGCTGCAGCGTCACCTCCAGCGGCTCATGGAAGCGGTACTGCCAGGGGAAGTACGCCACGTGGGCGTCCAGCGAGAAGTCCGCCGGCACCTCGAAGTCCGGCGTGCGCGGCCGGGCGGTGTTCACCTTCAGCTCGCGGATGCGGTGGACGTGGAAGGTGCGCAGGCCCTGGCGCAGGTGGCAGTAGCCCACCAGCGTCCACACGCCACGCCTGAGCGCCAGGCCGTACGGATCCACGCGCCGCTCCGTGACGCCGTCCTTGCGCGGGCTGCCGTAGGTCAGCTGCACCCACTTGTGGGCGGAGCACGCGTCCCAGAGCTGCTCCAGGCGGGCGGAGACCTCCTTCTCCTGGCCCTGCTGGCCGGTGCCCAGCTCCATGCGCACGCGCGGGGTGGGCAGGGATTCGCCGGCGAAGAAGCCGATCTTCCGCAGCGCGTGCGCCAGGTCGTCGCGGCCGGGGAACGCGCCGGACGCCAGCGCGGCGGACCCGGCGGCGTAGAGCACGGCCAGCTCCTCCTTCGTGAGGTCCGCCTCCGGCAGGTAGTAGACGTTGCGGTCGACGAGGTAGCCGTCGCGCCGCTCGTCGTCGCCCTGCACGTAGCTCAGCGGGAAGCCCAGCTCGACGAGCTCCGCCTTGTCGCGCTCGAATTTGCGCTCCGCGGCGTCATCCGAGCCGCCGTAGTCCGCGGGGAAGTGCTCACGCAGCTCCGCCCACGAGATGGGTTCCCGCGCGTCGAGCAACAGTGCCACGAGATCAAGGATGCGTTCCGTGCGGTCCATTCAGGTGATCGGTGACCATGGCGGACAGGACCCGGGAGATCAAGAGACCGGGGACTTCCGGGGTGGGAGAAGGGGGCAGGGATGGAAACGAACAGGAAGGGAACAGCGAAGGGGGCTGGCTCCGTCCAATGGGGGATAGCCGCCCCAACCTGAACAGGCAAGCAGGTACCGCCATGTACCCCTCGTTTCGTCCGCAAGCCAGCAGACAACCCCGGGCGTGGGGCTCGCACTCGGGGCGCGTCTGGGTTATTCCTTGGACATTGTCGATTTGGGTGAGAAGCGACAGCGGGCCTCCTGGAGGCTTTGCTGGCTGCCGTGGGGCCGACGCGGCGGACCGCAGCTTTTGACGAGGGCTCGACCATGGACCGCACCTCCCTGCTGAAGAAGTGGCTTCCCGGGCTGGCGCTGGTGCTGCTGGCCTTCGTCCCCACTCCGGCGCACGCCCGCAACGAACCGCTCTACTTCGCGCTGGAGGTCCGGCGCGACGGCCGGCTGATCGCCCAGCCCAAGCTCCTGGGCGAGGCGGGCCGCACCCTTCGCGCCGAGCGCCGCCGTCCGGGCGCGACGGTGCCGGACTACCGGCTGGTGCTCACGCCCAGGGGCGAGGGCGACTCGTTCCAGCTCCAGGTGGACCTGTCCCTGCCGGAAGGGGAAGGCCACTCGCAGCTCGCCCTGCTGCACGGCCAGGAGCGCAAGCTCCAGCTGGGCCGGGTGCCGGGCGAGCTGGAGGTGTCGCTGCTCCTGATGAAGGTGGACTCCCCGGAGTTCCGCGCGCTGATGCGGCTGACGGAGCCGGCGACCGGCACCGTGAAGTCCGTCTCCAGCTCCATCTAGGCGCACGTTGCGCGGACCGCGGCTACAGCACCGCCAGGTCGTCGCGGTGCACCGCCTCATCCAGGTAGCGGTAGCCCAGCACCGCCTCGATGTCCGCGCTCCGCCGCCCGGCGATGCGCCTGAGCTCGTTGGCGTCGTAGGTGGACAGGCCCCGGGCGAACACCGTCCCGGCCGCGTCCGTCAGGTCCACCGGGTCTCCCCGGCCGAAGTCCCCCTCCACGCCCGTCACGCCGCTGGGCAGCAGGCTGCGCTTGCCGGTGACGATGGCCTCCTTCGCGCCCGCGTCCACCACCAGCCGGCCCCGGGGCCGCAGGGCGTGGGCGATCCACGCGGTGCGCGCGCTGCGGCGTCCGGCGGGCTCGAAGAGGGTGCCCACGTCCTCGCCTCCAAGCACGCCGCGCAGGCGGCCGGGCACCGCGCCGGAGGTGATGACGCAGGGGATGCCCAGCTCCGCGGCGCGGGCGGCGGCGCGCACCTTGGACGCCATGCCGCCGGTGCCCACCTCGCTGGTGGCATCTCCGGCCAGGGCCAGCACGTCCGCGGTGACGCGCGGCACGGCGGGCATCAGGCGGGCTTCGGCGTCCTTGCGCGGGTCGGCGGTGTAGAGCCCCTCCACGTCCGACAGGAGGACCAGCGCGTCCGCCTCCACCACGCCGGCCACCAGGCTCGCCAGCGTGTCGTTGTCGCCGAACTTCAGCTCGTCCACGGACACGGTGTCGTTCTCGTTGATGACCGGCACCACGCCCGCGGCCAAGAGGCGCTCCAGCGTGTGCTTCACGTTGAGGTAGCGCCGGCGCTCCTGCACGTCCTCGTGGGTGAGCAGCACCTGGGCCACCGTCCGGGCCGCGTGCCCGAAGGCCTCCTCGTACGCCTGCATCAGGCGGCTCTGCCCCACCGCCGCGCACGCCTGCTTGCCCGGGATGTCCCGGGGGCGCGCGGGCAGCCCCAGCCGCTCCATGCCCAGCGCGATGGCGCCGCTGGACACCACCACCAGCTCCCGGCCCCCGGCGGCCCACAGCAGGTCCTGCCCCAGCGCGTCGAAGTGGGCACGGTTGAAGCGGCCCGTGGCGCTCGTCAGCGCGTTGGTCCCAATCTTCACCACCACGCGGCGGGCCCCGCGCAAGGCGTTGCGTGCGGAATCAGTCACGGGAGGCAGCGTAGGCTGGAACGGGAAAGGACGCGCGTGGCCGGTTGTTCACCAGGCGGCGCGGCACACCGGCTGAGGCCTTTGTCATGAAACGCGGGGGGCCCCAGTCCATCCAATGCCTTGAATGCGGCGCGGGCCGTTCGATGTCCGCGCCAGGAGAAACGGTTTGAAGGAAATCTACGGCAACACCCTGGGCCTGAAGGCGAGCGAGCAGCAGCGGCTGCGCAACACGTTCCGCCGCCGCGTGGATCCGCGCGAAATCGTGTCCGCGGAGCTTGCCCGCCACCTCACCGAGCTGTCGCACGAGCTCAACCGTCAGGTGGGCGTCCTCATCAACCGCAAGGGCGACATCGAGCACGTCGTGGTGGGCAACGCGCACAAGCTGGAGCTGCCGGACATCGGCCGTGCGCGCGCGGGCCAGATTCGTCTGCGTGGCCTGCGGCTGGTGCACACGCACCTGAAGAGCGAACCCCTGACGAAGGACGACCTCACGGACCTGGCGCTCCTGCGCCTGGACTGCGTGGCGGCCGTGGGCGTGGGCCATGAAGGTCTGCCCGGCGTGCTGCACTGGGCCTACCTGGTGCCGGAGAACGGCGCGGGTGAGTTCTGGCACGTGTCCACCCTGCCCTCCGTGCACGGTGAACAGCCGGACCTGCTGGCCACGCTGGACGCGCTGGAGGAGGAGTTCAACCGCAACGCCGCCGCGCGCACCGTGTCCGGGAAGGAGCGCGCCATCCTGGTGGCGGTGTGCCTGGACGGCAACCGCGCCCGGGCGGAGTCGTCCCTGGCGGAGCTGAAGGAGCTGGCGCGCACCGCGGGCGTGGAGGTGGTGGACAGCGTGCTCCAGATGAAGCGCGAAGCGGATCCGCGCTACCTCATCGGCCGGGGCAAGCTGGAGGACCTGAACCTGCGCTCCATGCAGTCCATGGTGGACCTGCTCATCTTCGACAAGGACCTCACCCCGTCGCAGGGCCGCCACATCGGGGACGCGACGAGCCTGAAGATATTGGACCGCACGCAGCTCATCCTGGACATCTTCGCGCAGCGCGCGCAGACGGCCGAGGGCAAGCTGCAGGTGGAGCTGGCGCAGCTGAAGTACCGGCTGCCCCGGCTGGTGCAGGGGGATGACTCGCTCAGCCGCCTCATGGGCGGTGGCGTGGGCGGCCGCGGCCCTGGTGAGACGAAGCTCGAAATCGACCGCCGCCGCGTGCGCGAGCGCATCACCAACCTGGAGCGCCGCATCGACGTCATCAGCCGCGAGCGCAGCGTCCGCCGGGCGCAGCGCAACCGGCGCGAGGTGCCGGTCATCTCCATCGTGGGCTACACCAACGCGGGCAAGTCCACGCTGCTCAACGCCATCACCAACGCGGAGGTGCTGGCGGAGGACAAGCTGTTCGCCACGTTGGATCCCACGAGCCGGCGCTTGCGCTTCCCGCAGGAGCGCGAGGTCATCATCACCGACACGGTGGGCTTCATCCGGGACCTGCCCAAGGACCTGGTGGCGGCCTTCCGCGCCACGCTGGAGGAGCTGTACGACGCAAGCCTCCTGTTGCACGTGGTGGACGCGAGCGACCCGGCGCGCGACGACCAGGTGGAGGCGGTGGAGAAGATCCTCGCCTCGCTGGGCCTGATGGAGAAGCCGCGCCTGATGGTGTGGAACAAGGCGGACCAGCTGTCCGCGGACGAGGTGGAGTCGCTCTTGCGCTCCAAGGGCGGCGTGGCCATCAGCGCGGTGAAGCGTGAAGGCCTGGCCACGCTCCTGGCCAAGGCGGACACCACCCTGTTCGCCGAGGGTGCGTCCGAGTCCATCGGCGTCGTGTGACGGTGGGCGGGTTGTCGGCGCGGGGGCCCTCCCCGTAGAGTCGGGGGGCCTTGGCTCCCGCGCTGAAACTGCTCATCCCGTTGTTGACGGCCCAAATCGAAGGTCTGCCCGGACAGGACTCCGGGCCGGACTACGACCGGCCCGTCTCGTCCATCACCACCGGCTACATCGAGCTGCTCGAGAAGAACAGCCACATCGTCTACCCGGTGCTCGCCGTGGTGACGCTGCTGCTCATCGGCTGGGGCATCCTGTCCTCGTGGCGGTCGCAGGACCTGGACGGCCTGCAGAAGAACGAGTTCAAGCGCGCCATCATCAACCAGCTGCGCAGCAACATCAGCGGCATGCCCGGCGACATGCTGGGCCGCACCATCGGGTTGGACCGGCTCAAGACGAACCGCCTGCTGGAGGAGATGCAGACGGAAGGGCTCGTCCTCAGCCACACCAACTCCGAGCGGCTCACCGTGTGGCGCGTGCGCGGCGCGGGCCCGGAAGCCAAGCCGCGCCGCTACTAGCGCGCTCCTGCCCTCAGACGCCGGACAGCTCCGACTTCGGCTGGCGCGTCATCAGGTCCACCACCGCCATCTTGGCGTTCTTGCCCTCGTAGGCGATGAGGTAGACCTGCTCGCAGATGGGCAGCTCCACGCCCGTCTTGAGGGACAGGTCGCGCGCGCTCTTGGCCGTCTTGACGCCCTCGGCGACCTCCTTCATCTCCGCGAGGATGTCCGGCAGCTTGCGGCCCTTGCCCAGCTCCATGCCCACGTGGCGGTTGCGGCTGAGATCGCCCGTGCAGGTGAGCACCAGGTCGCCCATGCCGGACAGGCCGGAGAGCGTCAGCGGGTTGGCGCCCTTCCTCACCGCGAGCCGCGTAATCTCCGCCAGGCCGCGCGTGATGATGGCGGCCCGCGCGTTGTGGCCCATGCCCAGGCCGTCCGCCATGCCCGCGGCGATGGCGATGACGTTCTTCAGCGCGCCGCCGTACTGCACGCCCACCACGTCCGTGGACGTGTACGAGCGGAAGGTGTCCGTCTGGAGCGCCTTCTGGCAGCGCTGGGCCACCTTGTCCCAGTGCGACGCGATGGTCACCACCGTGGGCATGCGACGCGCCAGCTCCTTGGCGAAGCTGGGGCCGGAGAGCACCGCGACATACGGGTGGAACTCCTCCGGCAGGCAGTCCTCCAGGAGCTCCGTCATGGTGAGCAGCGTGCCGTTCTCGATGCCCTTGGACACCGTGACGAGCGGCACGCTCTTGGGCAGGAAGGCCTTGGCGCGCGCGAGCACCTCCCGCGTGGCGTGGCTGGGCGTGGCGAGCACCACCATCTCCGAGCCCGACAGCGCCTCCTCCAGGTCCGTGGTCGCGCGCACGCGCTCGGAGAGGGGGATGCCCTTCAGGTAGGTGTCGTTCTCGTGGCGGGTGTTGATGGCCTCCACGGTGGAGGGCTCACGGCCCCACAGGCGGACTTCGTCGCAATTCACCGCGAGCACGTTGGCGAGCGCCGTTCCGAACGAACCTGCACCAATGACACTGCCGCGCATGAGCTGACCTCGGGTCGAGAGGGGGAAGGGGGATTTCAGAACAGCGTGGACACCACGCCCACGGACAGCGTGGGCATGAACTCCGCGTCCGAGGAGCGGCTGCGGAAGTCGCCACCGAACGAGACAGCGTAGGACGTCTTCTCTCCGACGGGAAACTCCGCGCCCAGCCGCACGAGGACGGAGGCATCCAGCTTCCACGCGGGCGGCATGCCGGACAGCGGATCCTTCTGGATGGGGTCCATGTCGAAGGCCATCAGGGCGCGGACGTCCAGGTACGGCCGCCACGCGCGCGGGCTGTCGCCCTGGAAGGACGTCACCAGCCCCGGGGCCACGTTCCAGTCGCGCCGGCCGCTCAGGTAGCGCGCGCCCTTGTCCTCCGTGTCCGGGGGACGCAGGAAGAACGCGTGGCCGCCGTCCACCACGAAGGCCAGGCTGACGTTGTCGCTGTCCAGGAGGGTGAAGCGGGCGCTGGCGCGCAGCTCGGTCATCAGGCCGTAGACGGTGTCCACGCCCAGCCCCAGGTCCAGGTGCTCCAGCACGCCGTACACGCCGCGCGCGGACACGAAGGGGAAGCCCAGCTCCATGCCCACGCCCCCGTGTCCGGAGCCCAGCGACCGGCCGCCGTAGAGCCCGTGGCGGTTGGGGGCCTGGGGTGGCGGCGGCGGACGGGGAGCCTTGACGCGGCGCGAGGGTGGCGGCTCGG
>NZ_RAWC01000076.1:0-36156 GCF_003611685.1 Corallococcus sp. CA049B
CCTGGGGCTGTCCGTGGGGGTGGGCCTGCTGGCGTTGGGGCTGTGGGGTTTCGGGGTGCGCCGCGCGCGCCGGAAGCGGGGGAGCGGGCAAGCGTGAATCCAGAGCGGCCGGCGGGGCGCGCGCGGTAGGGTTCCGGGGCGATGAGTGACGCGAGCCGTGAGCCGGCGCCGAAGCTGACCCTGGAGGTGCGGGACCTGCACAAGTCGTTTGGTGGGCAGGCGGCGCTGCGGGGCGTGGACCTGG
This sequence comes from Corallococcus sp. CA049B, assembly GCF_003611685.1. Lineage (NCBI taxonomy): Bacteria > Pseudomonadati > Myxococcota > Myxococcia > Myxococcales > Myxococcaceae > Corallococcus > Corallococcus sp. CA049B. Next base: position 245 of record NZ_RAWC01000076.1, read on the forward strand.
TGGTGCCGGAGGGCACGACCTGCGTGCTGATGGGCGTGTCCGGCTCCGGCAAGACGGTGCTGATGAAGCACATCATGGGCCTGATGCGGCCGGACCGGGGCGTGGTGCTGGTGGAGGGCGCGGAGGTGGCGAAGATGAACGAGCCCGAGCTCAACCAGATGCGCCGCAAGCTGGGCATCCTCTTCCAGGCGAACGCGCTGTTCGACTCGCTGAACGTCTTCGACAACGTGGCGTTCCCGCTGCGCGAGCGCACGAAGATGTCCGAGCCGGACATCACCCAGACGGTGAACGAGACGCTGGGGAAGGTGGGCCTGTCGCACGCGGCCACGCGCTTCCCGGGAGAGCTGTCCGGCGGCATGCAGAAGCGCGTGGGCTTCGCGCGCGCGACCATCCTCCAGCCGAAAATCCTGCTCTACGACGACCCCACGGCGGGCCTGGATCCGCTCACCACGGCGGCGGTGAATGAAATCATCACCACGGGCAAGCAGCAGCTGGGCGCCACGTCGCTGGTGATTACGCCGGACGTGGCCTCCGCCTTCGGCATGGCGGACAACCTGGCGCTGATGCACGAGGGCCGGGTGGTGGAGTACGGCCCGCCGGACCACTTCCGCCAGTCGCAGCACCCGGAGGTGAAGGCCTTCCTGCGCAACTGGCTGCGGAGGCGCTCCGCGCAGACGCAGGCACCGCAGGCCTGACCAGGATTCAGGTAGGCTGCGGCTGCCCGGGGGCCGGCGGGTTCGTGATGGAAGCAGGAGTCCGCATGTCCCGCGTCAGGTTGCGTCCCGTGTTCAAGCGTCTGTGGTTGCTCGCGCCCGTCGCCACGTTGGGAGGCGGGTGTTTCTTCTTCACGGGTGGATGTGAGTGGGGGGGCGATGGCACCTTCGAATTGACGTCCTTCATCTCCGAGCTCTTCTCGGTGGATGGAGGCGCCCTCACGGCGGACACTCCTTGTGAGGAGCTGTGCCAGAGGGTGTCGTCCGGAACGCTCCGCTCCTGCTCGATCCAGCGCACCTCGGAGACGTCTCCCGAGCCCGACAAGGTGACCTGCGTGTTTGACAGCGTCAACTGCGACGGGCGAAGGCCGGAGGGGCTGTGCAGCGACGGCGCGGTAGTGCAGGGGACACCGGTCCTCGGAGCGCTCTTCGCGAAGATTGCGCACATGGAGGCCGCGTCCGTGCCGGCCTTCGAGAGGCTCGCGGACGAACTGGCCGAGCACGGTGCGCCGGAGCACCTGGTGCGCGCCGCGAGGCGCTCCGCGAAGGACGAGGTGCGCCACGCGGACGCGATGGAATCCCTGGCCCGGCGTCACGGAGCACCGATGCCGGAGTTGAAGGTGGCGCCCTTCCAGGCCCGGTCACTGGAGGCGCTCGCCATCGAGAACGCGGTGGAGGGCTGCGTGCGGGAGACCTTTGGCGCGCTGCTGGCGGGCTGGCAGGCCCGGAGCGCGGAGGACGCGCAGGTGCGCGAGTCCCTGAGCACCATCGCTCCGGACGAGCTGAGGCACGCGGAGCTGTCCTGGGCCATCGACGCATGGGCCATGGAGCAACTGTCCCCAGAAGCCCGCGAGCGAGTGGAAGCGGCCCGCCGCGAAGCCTGGCGCGAGCTGGAGCAGGACGCGGCATCCAGCCACCTGCCAAACGAAGTGGCCCGCCACTCAGGGCTGCCCTCCGCGGAAGTGGCCCGAGGGCTCGTCAGGGAGCTGGCGTCCGAGCTGATGCCCGGAGCGCTGGCGTAGGCAGAACCAATAGATTGGTTCCAAGTCGCCGCTAGAACCAATCTATTGCACCTGCGCCGCTCCTCGCATCAGAGGGGCGGCAGCTTGTCCAGGAAGCCCGAGCGCGACAGCCACAGCATCAGCGCGAAGCTGATGGTGTTGAAGGCCGCGTGGGCCACGATGAGCGGCAGCAGCCGTCCCCGGTACCAGAGGACGAAGCCGAACCAGGCGCCCATCACGAACGTCTGGAAGACGGCCAGCGTGCCCTCGTAGAAGTGCCCCACGGAGAAGAGCACCGCGGCCCCCAGGATGGCCGGCACCCAGCCCCCCAGCACCACCTTCAGCCGGGGCACCAGGAAGCCTCGGAAGACGAACTCCTCGAAGCCCGTCACCACCACCATGATGGCAGCGAACGCCGGGATGCCCAGCCCCGTGTCCAGCAGCGCCGCCGCCACGCCCTTGCGCGCCGCCAGCTCCTCGCCCGCCAGCTTCAACGCCACCGCGACCGCCGCCAGCGGCACCGACGCCGCCAGGTGCACCGCGTACGTGCCCACCAGCACCACCCCTCCCAACAGCACCTCGCGCGCCCAGCCCTCGCGCACCAGCCCCACCTGCGCGGGCCCCTGACCGTCACGCCACAGCAGCACCGCCACCAGCAGGCACATGCCCAGCGCCCGGATGACCAGCGGCGCCATGGACAGCGAGAAGCCCTTCGTCATCTCCGCGTCCGACGCCACCCACGCGCCAGCGCCCGCGCCGCCCAGCGCCACCACCAGGCCCAGCACGCCCCACCACGCTCCCCGGCGCGAGGACTCCCAGGGCCTCAGGAGCATCAGGCCCCACGCGAGCAGCGCCAGCTCCACCGCCACGGCGGCGCCTCGGCCCAGCCGGGCCACCGACGAGGGGCCCAGCACCGCGAAGAACACGAACGCGGCCTCCGCCAGCGCCTGGCGTTTGGGCGGAGCGTTCTCCAGCAGGACGGCGACATCACCACGCAGGGGCGTCATGAATTCTCGGCGGGCAGGTACAGGGTGACGCCTATCTCGGGATCGAAGAGGGCGCGACTCCTCGCCATCTTCCCAACGTCGTCCAGCAGCTGATTGACGAAGGCATACCGTTGCACGAAGGCGTTGCTCCGGGTCTTCCAGCCGTGGGAGTCGAAGAGATACAAGGCATCGTCACTCCGGACGACGGCCACCGTGTAGCCACCGAGCACCAGCGCCACCCCCATCCGGGACGCCTGATTCAGGATGCCGAGCAACTCCTGGGGCAGGGTGTCCCGGTGGACGGACCCCGAGGCGGCCATGAGCAGCCCTCGCTGCATGACGTCCTCCTCCGGAATCTCCAGCGGGTTGTAGTAGGGCGCCTGGGGCTGCAGGACGAGCGGATCCACCACCCCGCCGCAGGACAGGGCCAACGCCTGCATCAGCAGGGCCTCGTCCTCGGTCGCCGTGTTCATCCGCTGGTAGAGCGCCGTGCCCTCCAGCAGCACGTTGTCGATGCCGCCGGTGTCCAGCCCGTCCGGGTTGGACAGCAGCGCCGCGATGGCCAGCACCGCCATCGCGGAGCAGGCGGTCCGTCCTCCCGGGACCTGGAACTGGTTGACGCTCCCCTGGATGCAGCCGGGCAGGAGGTCGTCCGGAGGAGAACCCTGGGCGCGCCGCTGCTCCAGGTATTCCGTCAGCAACCCGACGATGTCCTCCTCGAACCCTTCGCCCGTCTTCTCCTTGCCCTTGCGGCTCGGTGACGGCGGCCGGACGCCCAGCTTCACCTGCGAGTACGTCTCCTCCTCCGGAGTGAGGTCGAAGCTGCGCGCGCGGTAGGCCAGTTGCTGGAGCGCGCGGTAGGCATTGCGGAACACCACCGCGAACTCATCCAGGGGATCGTTGCTCAGCCAGACGGTGGAGGGGTCCACCTGGGCGCAGAGGCCGAAGAAGTCGTTCAGGTGCTGGTCGGTCACGTTCTGGGAGTTCAGCTTCCAGGCCGCGTACTTCTGCGCGTCGTAGGGGTAGGGCATGCGCTGGATGGCGATGGCCGCGGGCGAGTTGAGCGCCTTGATCACCAGGACGCACAGCCGCTGCGCCAGCCGCTGGGCGTGCTCCGGCAGCCGCTTCAGCAAGGGGCCCAGCTGGAAGGTGGAGGACAGCAGGGCGTCCACCGCCTGCTTGTGCAGCTCCCACAACTGGAGCTGGGCCTGGGACTGGCGCGAGCCCAGGGACTCGGAGATGAGCTGCCGGTTCTGGGCCCACTTCGAGGACAACGGCGTGGTGCAGAAGATGCCCCCGGTGGGGGCGTGGTCGCTCGTGCGGGACCAGAAGTTCAGCGCCTGGTGGTTCGGATCCACCGGGAGCAGCCCCTTGATGGGGGAGAAGATGCCGGTGTGGTGGAGGGCGAAGGCCTTGCTGATGACGAAGAAGTCGGCGCGCTTGTTGAGCTTGAAGCTCGTGCCCACCTGGGCCCAGTCCTTGATGTACCCCTGCTGCTCGAACTGCTCCTTGTTCTTCTTCGAGTTCACGCTGCGCCCGGTCTGGGGGGACTGGTTGGTGGCGGAGAGGGGAACCGCCAGGGTGAGCTCCAGCGCCGCGGCCCGCTCGTGGAAGAGGTCGTCCCACTTGCGGTTCTTCGTGTCCGAGTTCACCCCCACCGAGGCTTCGGGGTCGATGTAGTAGTCGCCCGCGATGATCCACGGCAGGTCGTTGTTCTCGGAGACGTGCTCGAAGAAGCCGGACACCTGCTCGTACTCACCCAGCCGGCCCAGCCCCTTCCCCGCGGGGGAGGTGTGGACCACGCCGATGTGCACGTCACGCCCGCCGATGCGCACGTCATGGACCACCACCGGACGCCAGGAGATGAAGCGTTCGTTGAGTTGCTCGTACTGCTGCTTGCGCTCCGCCAGGAGCTTGGGGAACTGCGTGCTCCAGCCCTTGGGCGCCTTGGTTCGGTTGACGGGCTTGGCCCAGTGGATGGGCTCCTTGGCGCGTTTACTGGAGCTCTGCCGCACCACCGAGTCATCGCTGAAGGCGCGCCAGCCGGTATGGGCGCAGGAGCTCTTCCTGTAGATGATGGGGTACCACTCACACTGGCTCTTCCCCAGGCTCCAGTCCTCCGTCACCTGCTCCTCTGCCTCGAGGTCCTCTTCGTCGTCGGAGTCCTCCTCGGTGACCTTCTGGCCCTTGTATTTCGGGTAGACCGCCTGCATCTGCGGCCCCAGCGCCAGGGCGAGCCCGTGTTTCTCGAAGTCGATCTCCAGCAACAGGGGGAGCGCCTTCTTGTTGATCTCCTGCAGCACGAGCACGTCCAGCCAGGGGTTCTGGAGGAAGAGGCGCAGGAGGAGGTCCTTCTTGTCCTGCTCCGTCTTCGTGCTGAAGTGGTTGATGTTGAAGGTGCCCACGCCCAGGTCGAGCGCGGCCTCCTCCTTCTCGTCGACCACCATCTCGAGCTCGATGGGCGGCGGCTTCGGCCGGTGGCCCGACAGCGGTTGCCGCTGCTTTCCGCGGGAGCGCAGGTTGTCGGGAAGCGGGGCCTTGAAGCTCTTGAGCTTCTGGCGGGCCTCGTTGGAGCGCGGGGACACCTTGAAGCCCGACCGGCGGATGACCTCGCCGCTGCGGAGGGTGTAGGTCCCGGGCCTGCGGGTGGGCTTCCCCTTCAGGATGACCCGGGTGACCTTCTTCATGGAACCCATGGCCCTGCAGCCCCGGCACCTCTGGGGCTGGAGCATGAAGGAGCCGTAGAAGCCGCAGATGGTGCAGTAGTACATGCCTGCCCCCCGTGGGAGCCTGGACGGGCCCCCGTCAACAGACACACCATACCGCTCATCCCGGGGCCCGGCGTGTTACGAGCCCATGCATGGCGAAAACCCTTCCCGAGCGCCCGCGCGCCGTCCTCGTCGGTGTCCAGCTTCCCGGGGTGACGGATGAAGCGCATGCCGCCGACCTGGCGGAGCTGAAGCGGCTGGTGCACACGCTGGGCTTCGACGCGGTGGCGACCGTGTCCCAGCGCCGGCAGCGGCTGGCCACCGGCACGGTGCTCGGCTCCGGCAAGCTCAAGGAGCTGTCCGCGCTCACCGGCGGCTCGGGCGTCATCCCGTCCGGCGCGCAGGGCAAGACGTCGAAGGCGCGGGAGAAGTGGGAGGCCGAAGCCGACGCGGCCCCCGAGGACCCGGACGCCCCGGTCGCTCCCGGCGATGCGGACCCGAACGGATCCGGAGCCGAGCCGCCCGACGAGGACGACGACGCCTTCCCGGACACGGACGCGGAGTCAGACGCGGACGCGGAGGCCACCGCCATCGAGCCGGGCCCCAGGCCCACCGTGGTGGTCGTGGACCACGAGCTGTCCCCCAGCCAGCTGCGCAACCTGGAGCGCGCCACGGGCGTGCAGGTGCTGGACCGCGCGGGCGTCATCGTGGACATCTTCCACCGGCACGCCAAGAGCCACGAGGCGCGCATGCAGGTGGAGATCGCCCGGCTCAACTACCTGGCCCCGCGCCTGCGAGAATCCCCGGGAGGCCGCGAGCGCCAGCAGGGCCGCGGCTCGGGTGACTCGGCGGTGGAGCTGGACCGCCGCAAGATTCGCGACCGGCTGGCGGAGCTGCGCGAGGGCCTGGCCGCCATCCAGAAGGACCAGGACCACCGCCGCTACGCGCGCCGGGACCAGCTGCGCGTGGCGCTGGTGGGCTACACGAACGCGGGCAAGTCGTCGCTGATGCGGGCGCTGACGGGCAGCGCGGTGCTGGTGGCGGATCAGCTCTTCGCCACGCTCGACACGACGGTGCGCGCGATGCAGCCGGAGACCCGGCCGCGCATCCTCGTCTCCGACACGGTGGGCTTCATCCAGAAGCTGCCGCACGACCTGGTGGCGTCCTTCCGCTCCACGCTGGACGAGGCGCTGGAGGCGTCGCTGCTGCTCTACGTGGTGGACGCGTCCGACCCCACCTGGGCCGCGCAGCGGGAGGTCACCCGCACGGTGCTCCGGGAGATTGGCGCGGACGTGGTGCCGGGCAGGCTCGTCTTCAACAAGGTGGACCGGCTGGACGCGGCGGCCCAGGACGCGCTCCGGGCCCAGCACCCCGAAGCGCTCCTCGTGTCCGCGCACCGGCCGGACGACGTGGCCGGGCTGCGCCGGGAGGTCATCGCCTTCTTCGAGGCCTCCATGGTGGAGGCGGACCTGGTGATTCCCTACGCGCGGCAGGCCCGCATCGGCGAGGTGTACGAGCACACCACCGTGGTGTCCCAGGCCTACGACGAGACGGGCAGCCGGCTGCGCGTGAGGGGTTTGCCGGGCGCCATCGCCCGGCTCACCCGGTCGTTCCAGGAGTAGGCCTCAGCGCACGACGGGCACGGTCACCGGGTCCTTCTCGTCCACGGTGACCTCCACCTTGCCCACGCGCCACAGCACCGGCTGGAACGCGAAGCTCAGGCGGTGTCCGTCCGCGGTCTCCACCAGGGCCGTGCCTTCCTTGGGAAGGTAGTTGCCCACTTCATATTCGAGCGACGTGAGCGTGATGCGGTCCGTGCCGTTCGGGCCCGTCAGCTCACCCGGACCGTCGAACACCAGCGACGAGCCGCCGATGATGGGCAGCCCGGCGCGCTTCCCCACGGTGCTGTTGATGTGGAATCGGTGGCCCTCGCGGCCGGGCACCTGGCCTTCGACCTCCGCGAACAGGCGCGTCTCGTCCGAGCACGTGCCGTAGCCCACCTTCGCCTGGAGCGTCTGGCCATCCACGGCCAGCTCGCGCAGGTCCGCCTTCATCTCCATCAGGTCCTCACCGCCGCGGTACTCCAGCACCGCGCTTCCGGTGAAGCGCAGACCGTGCACGTCACAGCCGGTGGACGGGAAGGACACGACGACGGAGTCGGTGACGTCGTCCACGGCCTGTACCCGGGCGGTCGCGCAGGTCACCGATGCGCTCAGCCCCTCCACGGCGTGGTTCAGGAAGGAGCGCCGGGGCTCGCCGCACGTGTACACGGGCATCAGGCCCAGCAGCTCGAACGCGCCCCGCACCTGGTGCGTGGAGGCCGCCAGTCGCTCCACGCGGGCCTTCGCGTCGTCTATCTCCTCCTGCGTGGGCAGGTTGTCCCCACAGGCGGTGGTGGCGAGGGCGGCGAGGGCAGCGAAGGCAATGCGGCGCATGAAGGTCTCCGGAAAGACGGTGCGGCTCCCCCCGCGCCATCGCGAGGGACCGTACCCCGAGCCATCAGCAACCGTCATGCCCCCCTCAACCCCGCGAAACCTCAGGGGAAGGGGCCCCCATGACGCCATGCGACGTGTGCAGCGCGCTGCGCACCCAGAGGCGGCCCTGTCCGGGCCCGCCCGGTCCCAAACCTGTCCGACAGTCGGACCAGTTCACGCGGTCCGCCCCCGCCCGGCCCCGGTCCCAAACCTGTCCGACAGTAGGACAGGTTTCCGTGGGTCGCCGCCGGAGGGGAGGCGGTGCTCAGGTCCGAGGAGACTGGGAGATGCCTTCGTCCGAGGTCGCGTCCTCGTCCTCCCCGCTCTCTTCGTCCGCGGACAAGGCGTCGTCGTCCTCCAGGTCGTCCTCCGGCTCCTGCGCGTCCACGTCTTCCGGCGCGGCGTCGGACGCTTCCGTGAGGACGGTGCCCAGCGGGTAGAGGACCAGGTGGCGCAGGGGCTCGCTGCCCACGCTCACGGCCTCCAGGTGGTTCTTCACCACCAGGGTGTGCTGCAACTTCCGCAGGCGCGACGGGCGCGGCGCGAGCGGCAGGCTGATGCCCTCCGAAAGCACGCGCTGGATGGCCTCCTCCGCGTCCGCGACCGCGGCGTGCACGTCCGCGGGGTCCACGCCCTCCAGCAGGTGGAACTCCGTGCGCAGCGCGCGGCGGATCTCCGTGGCGCTGTTGCGCTTGATGGCCAGCACCCGCGCGCCCACGCGCTCCGCCGCGCGGCGCAGCCGGGGTGAATTCGCGCGGCTTCGCAGCGTGAGCACCACCTCCGCGTTCTCCGGACGGCCTACCACCACGGCCTCCACCGGCAGGTCGCGCAGCACGCGCTCCAGCAGCTCGCGGCTCACCGCGTGCGCGGCGATGCGCGTGGGCCCGGGCCGGGGCGCGCCCAGCGCGGGCGTCCCCTTCGGCACTCGGACTCCCGGCGGCGTGGCCTCCACCACCTCCGGCGCGGCCTCCACGTGCACGGCGCCGTCCTGCTGCCGCCGCTTCTCGCCGCCCACCTCCGCGCCCGTGAGCAGCCGGTCCACCGCGCCGCCCGTGTCGCGGTGCACGCGCACCTCGTCGCGGTTCACCATCTCCACCACGATGTCGAACGTGGGCGTGCCCTTGCGCTCCGTGACGGTCTTCTGCGTGCCCCGGCGCCGTGCCTCGTCGTCGCTCAGCGTGACGGTCTGCACGCCGCCCACCAGGTCGGACAGCGTGGGGTTCAGCACCAGGTTCTCCAGCGTGTTGCCGTGCGCCGTCGCCACCAGCTGCACCCCGCGCTCCGCGATGGTGCGCGCGGCGGCGGCCTCCGCGGCGGTGCCAATCTCATCCACCACGATGGCCTCGGGCATGTGGTTCTCCACCGCCTCGATCATCACGTCGTGCTGACGGTCCGGCCGGCTCACCTGCATGCGCCGGGCGCCGCCGATGCCGGGGTGCGGGATGTCCCCATCGCCGCCAATCTCATTGGACGTGTCCACCACCATCACGCGCTTGCCCAGCGCGTCCGCGAGCACGCGCGCCACCTCGCGCAGCTTCGTCGTCTTGCCCACGCCCGGCCGCCCGAGCAGCAGCAGGTTGCGCCCGGACTCCACCAGGTCGCGCAGCATGTCGATGGTGCCCTGGATGGCGCGCCCCACGCGCAGCGTGAGCCCCACCACGCGGCCCTGGCGGTTGCGGATGGCGGACACGCGGTGGAGCGTGCGCTCGATGCCCGCGCGGTTGTCTCCGCCCACCTCTCCCACGTGGGCGAGCACCGCCTGGAGCGCTTCCTGCGTCACGGGTGCTTCCGACAGGCGCGCCACGCCGTGCACCAGCCGCGCCTCCGGAGGCCGCCCCAGGTCCATCACCACTTCCAGCAGCTCCGCCTCGGGCAGCTGCCGCACCGCCTCCTGGAGCGATGGCGGCAGGACCGCCACCAGCAGGGCGAAGTCGTTGTTGGCGGGAGTTCCAGGAGCCATCCCCCAAAGCTGCCTCGCCCCGCCCACTGGCGCACGGCTTTCCTGCGCAAGGCCCTGAACGGAACGCCCGGGAGGACAACCCCTCCCAGGCCGGCAGGCGGCCAGGCGCACCGCGCGTGACGGCGAGGAGCCGGACGGGGGCCATCCCTACCTTCAGGCCATGCCCACCGAGACGCAGGATCGCTCCCCCCTCTGGCCCCAGCTCGAGCAGGAGGCGCGCGAGCGCTTCAGCGTGGAGGACTTCCGGCCCGGCCAGCGGGACATCATCGAGGCGGTGCTCGCGGGGCGCGACGTGCTGGGCGTGCTGCCCACGGGCGCCGGCAAGAGCCTCACCTTCCAGCTGCCCGCTCTCTTCGTGCCCGGCGCCACGGTGGTGGTGAGCCCGCTGCTCGCGCTGATGCACGACCAGCGCGAACACCTCACGGAGCGCTACGACCTGGACGCGGCGAAGCTGGACTCCACGCTGAAGGCCGGCGAGCTGAAGGCGCTCCAGAAGGAGATCCGCCAGGGCGAGCACGAGTTCATCTACGTCACCCCCGAGCAGCTGGAGAACCCGGAGCGACTGGCGCTGCTCAAGCGCGCGAACGTGAGCCTCTTCGTGGTGCATGAAGCGCACTGCGTCTCGCAGTGGGGCCACGACTTCCGGCCCGCCTACCTGTCATTGGGGGACGCCCTCCGCGCGCTCGGCCGTCCCCGGGTGCTCGCGCTCACGGCGACCGCCACGCCCCGCGTGCGCGAGGACATCCGCAACCAACTGGGGATGGAGGATCCGGTGGTGGTGTGCACCGGCATCCAGCGCGAAAACCTCACGCTGGAGGTCCACCGCACGGTGAACCCGGAGCTCAAGCGCCAGAAGCTGCTGGCGCTGCTGCGCGCCAACGACGGCAGCGCCATCGTCTACACAGCCACCGTGCGCAAGGCGGAAGAGCTGTGGCGCTGGCTGCGCGCGGAGGGACTGGAGGCGGGCCGCTACCACGGCAAGCTCAGGGCCGCCGAGCACGAGGAGAACCAGCGCCACTTCATGGACGGCACCACGCCGGTGGTGGTGGCCACGAAGGCCTTCGGCCTGGGCATCGACAAGCCGGACCTGCGTGCTGGTGGCCGCGGGCGTGCTGGAGAAGGGCGCGCGAGGCGTGAAGCAGCTGCGCGCGTTCCAGTCGCCCGAGGCGTTGGACGCGTACCTGCGCGCGTACGAGGACCGCCACCAGGGAGACCGCGAGCGCCTGGACGCGATGATGCGCTACGGGAGCACCACCGCGTGCCGCTGGAAGGTGCTGGGCAACTACTTCGAGGAGCCGCTGGAGGACGACTGCGCCCGCTGCGACAACTGCCTCGCCCGCGCCGAAGGCCGCTTCGAAGCCCGTCCTCCCACCCGCGCGAGGCCTCCCATTGTTCACCGGGAGTATCAGTCCGGGGTCGCCGCCGCCCCTGCGGCGTAGGGCCCTCTTTCCCCACCTCAGCGCGACATGGAGACCCGGAATTCGTACTCAAAGTACGGTCCTCCCGGGTCTTCAGGCTTGGGGGCATTGTGCGCGAATACAGTTATGGCGTATATTGCACAGCATACCTGGACGTAATGCACTTCAGACCTTTCCCCCGAGGTCTTGAAAGGCGGAGACGCGATGGCGGAAGGCAAGTTGAAGGCGCTTGTGGTGGATGATGACCCACTCGTGCTGGAGCTGGTGGAGCGCTCCATCAGCCGCTACGGCTTCGAGGTCGTCACCACGCGCGCGGCGCTGGGCGTGGCCAACCTGCTGCGGACCGAGCAGCCGGACATCGTGCTCCTGGACGTGAACATCCCGGCGCTGAGCGGCGACCGCATCCTGGGCGTGGTGCGCCAGTTCGCGGGTCCGGACACGCTGTTCATCCTGTACTCGTCCATGGACGAGTCGCGGCTGCGCGAGCTGGTGCGCGCGTCCGGCGCGGACGGCTACATCCCCAAGGGCATCACCGGTCCGGAGCTGGCGCTGAAGCTGTCCGGCATGCACCACAAGCGGATGGCGAACCGCCCCACGCCGGTGCGCGCGGACCCCATGCTTCAGCGCGACGTGCCCGCGCCCCAGTCCCAGAGCACCACGGCCCAGGTGTCGCTGGCGTCGCGGTAGGTGTGGACGGTCTCGAACCCGACCCGCGCGTGCGCGCGCAGGGAGCGGGGGTTGCGCACCGAGACCTCCGTCACCACGCAGTCGAAGCGCGAGCGAAGCTGCTCGCGGTGCTGGTGGTAGAGCGCGTCGAAGAGGCCCGTCCCCCGGTGGGCCTTGTCCACGCACACCTGCCCCATCACGTAGAAGCGCTGGTCCTTCAGCGGCCGGCCCCGGTGTTCGAGCCCTTCGAGGAGCGCGAACATCGGGTCCAGGACGGGGACCCGCGCGCGGCACTCGCGAGGCATCACCAGCGCGTACGCCACGACGTCGGAGCCCTGCACGGCGATGATGCTGGGCTCGAGCGCGTGCATGTGCTCCAGCGTGGCCAGGTCATGCTGGACGGTGACGAAGCCCTGGGCGTGCTGCTCCTCGGGTGACAGCGCGGGAGGCAGGTTGCGGCGCTGCAGGGCCAGCACCTGCTCCAGCTCGTCTCGGGACTGCACGGCCCTCACGACATACGGATGCGACGGCATGGCGCGGGAGCATAGGTCCGCGCCATGCCTTGAGGCGTCAGCGATCGAAGCCATCCGGCCATGGCGAAGGCCTGGCCGGCAGGTCGTCTTGGGGCGGGTGGCGGGGCTTCCGCGGCGACACGGAGGTCTTCGTATCCAGCCCGGCGGGTCCCGGGGGCGGCTTGTCCGGCAGGTCCTGCTGGGGCTTGTGGGGGATGGGTACCAGGATGGGGCTGATCCGGCATCTCGACATGACCGTGTCCTCCTGACGCGGCCGCCGCGGGGTCCGGCCTCGCCAACCCCCGCGTGCGGCTTCCTCTTGAAGACGTGTCAGGTCGGGTTCTTTTAAGCGACCTGAAAGGGCGTCATTCGAACAGGAGCACGTCGTGCACCCAGCGGTCTCCGGGGGAGGCCTGGAGCCACGCCTGCCGCTCGTCACGCAGGGCCACGCTGGGGGATGCGCCCGCGTGGATCCGCTCGCGCACGTCGTTGAAGAAGCGGCCCGCGCTGTCCGGGATGTCCACCGTGGCGGCCAGCACCGCGCGCGCCCCGGCGTCGAGGAAGGCCACCGGCAGGCTGAAGGACTCGTGCGGGAAGGGGGCGGTGCGCGCGGCGCCGCAGGCCGCGAGGAACACCAGCGGTGCCTTGGGGAGTCCTTGAGCGCGCACCTGGTTTGCGGTGAGCGCGTACCGGCCATTCCGCTCCGGCGCCAGCATGAGGAGCGATGCGTCCGACAGCTCCGGGCTGAACACGCCGTGCGTGTGGATCTCCACCTCGGTGGCGGTGGACATCGCCTCCAGCACGCGCGCCGGCGTGGCTCGCGCACCCTCCAGCCTCACGCGCCGGGCGTCTTCCCCTGAGGGAGGAGACATGGGCGGCAGGCGCGGGAGGCCCAGGGCCGCGGGCGTGTCCACGTTGGAGACGACCAGGTGCGTGCCGCCATCCACGGGCGGAGGCGTCCCCACCGTCGCGTGGCCCGACCGGTAGCTCCAGGCGATGTCCGGAGACAGCAGCCGGGGCAGGCCGTTCACCGGAGGCGGTGCCAGCACCTGCACCTGTTCGCACCCGCGCAGCGCTTCCTGCAACGCGGGGGGCACCAGCCCGGCCGCGTCCTGTCCGAGCGGCGCCGTGCGCGCCGGGTTGAAGTCCCCGAGCACCGCGCCCGAAGGCCCTCGCGCCACCGTGAGCGTGCGCTCGTGCTGCACCGACACCGCGAGCACGCAGCGCTCCGGCACCTGCGTCACCTGGAGCTGGCGGCCCACGAGGGTGAGCGCCTCCAGGTACGCGCCCGTGCGGCCGGCGTCGGAGCTGAGCGCGGCCGAGGCGCGGGCCCGCGCGCGGCGGGCGTGCACATCGTCGGGCCACGGCTCCGCCTGTGTGAGGGCGCTCCGTAACAGGGCGCGTCCGGCGGCGGGGTCGCGCTCCAGCTCGAACTCGCCCTGGAGGGCGTCCAGCAGCGCGCGCTCGCCGGGGCGCGGTTGGCCCTGCCTCAGTCCGGAGAGGGCTCGGGACAGCGCGTCCGCCGCGCCGGGCATGGGGCCGAAGCGGGCCAGGTCCGCGAGCACGCCCGCGCCATTCAGCCCCAGCGGCACGCCGCCCTCCATCGCCCGTTCCAGGTGCCGGCGGGCCTCGTCCACGCGGAAGTCCATCCACGCCAGGGTGGCCAGGTTGCGGTGCACGTAGCCCAGCTGCGCGGGGTCGTCCGGCACGCGCGCCAGCGACTCCCGGAGGTACGCGCCCGAGGTGGGGGCGACGTGGTGGAAGCGCGCCACCTGCGCCAGCTCCTGGAGGAACAGCCGCTCCTGCTGCCATTCCCCGTGCTGCTTCGCCAGCCGCCAGCCGGCCAGCGCGTGCGCCTGGGCCTCGGCGGGCCGGTGCAGCTCGCCCAGGTACATGTCCGTGAGCCACGCCCGCAGGTCGGCGCAGCGGTAGTCCAGCCGCTCCGCCTCGCACATGCGCAGCGCCTCCAGCACGCGCGCCTCCGCCTTCCACCACTGGCCGTCGCGCACCTCCTGGTTGGCGCGCTCGCGTTCGGCGATGAGGCGGAACCACGGATCACCCAGTCCATCCGCGGCGCGAGCGAACGCCGCCACGTCCACGGGCCGTCCCGCCTGGAGCTCATAGCCGAGCGCGCCCACGTACAGGTCGTCCTCGCCGGAGTGCCGCAGCGCCTCCAGGAAGGCCGGAGGGAACGGAGTCCTGCCGCGCACGAACCGCGCGTAGTCCCGCGCCAGCGGCCCGCGCTTCTGGAAGTCCCGGGCGGCCACGCGGGTGACGGTCGCGCGCAGCACCGTGCCGCCGCCGTAGGCCCGGTCCAGCGCGTCCGCCAGCGGCAGCAGCCGCAGCGCCGCGTCCTTCGAGGGCGCCGCGCGGACCGCGTCATAGAAGGCCAGCCGGACGATGCCCGGCAGCTTCGCGGCCTCCTCCAGCGGCAGTGGCGCGTGAGGGTCCGCCATCAGGTCCTGCGTCGCCGCGAAGGCCTGCTTCCAGGCGCGGCCCCGGGCCAGCGTCTGTTCGCGCAGCCCGCGTGCCTTGGCCCGAGCCTCCTCGCCCCAGCCGGGCTCGCCCAGGGCCGCCACGGCGTCGAAGGCATCCGCCGCCAGCAGGGGAAGGTCCAGGTTGCGCAGGACGAGCGCGAGGTTCCACAGGGCCTGCGGATGCTCTGGCCGCTTCCGGAGCACGTCCTCCAGCACGGCCAGGGCCTCGTCGAGCGACGCCTGTTCGGAGGCACCGGCGTGGGCCAGCGCCAGCGCCACCGCGCGGTCGGAGTCCACGTCCGGGGACGCAGGCGCGTTGCCCAGGTAGTTCAGGGCCTGCCGCGGATCGCCCGCGAGCAGGTACACGGAGGCGATGCCTCGCCAGTCCTGACGGTCCTCCATCCGGGCCAGCTCCCGCAGCGGCAGCGGGGCCGCCGCGGGAGTCCCTCCGCGCATGGGCACGTAGGGGCGGTGCGTATCCAGGGGCTCGGAGGTCAGCCGGGCCTCCAGGGAGCGGGTGGTGGCAGGCGCGGGCCACGGCGAGGAAGGCGCTCGCGTGACGCGCACGGCCCAGGTGCCCACGGCGGCGAGGGCCAGGGCGAGCGCCCCCACGTGACTCCAGTGGGGGCGCCAGCGGCGGGGATGCGGTGGAGGTGCCCTGACGCCAGCGGGCTGGGATGGGGTGAGGGGCCACGGAGTGGGGGGGATCCCCGTGGCCTCGGGAGTGGGTGGCGTCTTCGCGTGCGCCAGCCGTCCCAGGATGTCCGCCTGGAGCAGGTCATGGAACCGCACGGCGCAGTCCTCGCAAGAGAGCAGGTGCGCGCGGAAGTCCTCGTGGTGTTCGAGCGGGAGCTCCCCGTCCACGAAAGCCGGGAGGTGGGCGCAGTGGCTGTTCATCCGCTCCCCAGCTTCCGACGGGCCTCGGCCATGTCGCGAAGCTGGTCACGCAGCTTCAGCCGCGCGTGGTAGAGCCAGGTGCCCACCGTGCCCACGGGCGACCCGAGCAGGCGGCCGATCTCCGCGTGGCGCAGCCCCTCCGAGTGCAGCTC
This sequence comes from Corallococcus sp. CA049B, assembly GCF_003611685.1. NCBI lineage: Bacteria > Pseudomonadati > Myxococcota > Myxococcia > Myxococcales > Myxococcaceae > Corallococcus > Corallococcus sp. CA049B. Next base: position 16,209 of record NZ_RAWC01000076.1, read on the forward strand.
GAAGGTGCGGCGCAGGTTGAAGGGCAGCGTCGCGACGGCCTTCTGCAGCTCCGCCTCGGTGATGCACTCCCACAGCTCCAGGTCCGGCGCCTGCGGCTCCTCGAAGAGCTTGTGCACGTTGCCCAGGTTGATGGCGGTGGTGGCCTCCGTGCGCGTGCGGCGGCACTGGTCGAGGAAGCGGTTGTGCAGCACCCGCACCAGCCACGCGCGCCGCTCCGGCTCCGCCCAGCCGCGCAAGGAGTCCCACTTCAGCAGGGCCCGCAGCAGGACGTCCTGGACCAGGTCGTCACAAGCCGTGGCGTTCCCCCCACAGATGTTTCGCGCGACCGCCATCAGGATGGGCTGATGGCGGACCGCGAAATCGGCGTACTCCATGTCGGAATTGTCGAGTTCTTCTCTCATCGTGCGGCCCCCAGTGCCGGTACTGAAAAGAAAACGTAATAGGTCTGATTCCTTTAGAACCTTGTTAAAGCCTTACGGGTTGGTTGGATTTGGAAGACAGCTGTGTGTGTGTCGGCACCGGTAGGGGCACACAGTCCAGGATTTGGAATGTGTGTCTGGGGCGCGGTTGATCGCGTGGGTTGGGGGCCGGAGCCATGACGCGGAGCCGGCGTCGCCCCGGAAGAAGGCGCCGCCGGAGCACGACCTGCGCATCACCGGGACAGACGCGGACGCGGCGGGCCGGGCCTACGACCGCGAAAGGGATTGGGGGTCGTGAAGTACAACGGCCTGTGGGCGGTGGTCGTGGGCGACCTGCCCTCGGGTCGTGGGTTGAAAGTGATTGGAATGCCCATGCCGCCGGGAGGGTTCAGCGGGCGTTGGCGGTCCATCGACCTGGTCGTGGACGGGAAGGCGGAAGCGACCCGGTCGGAGCAGGTGGCCGGGGTGATGGTGGACCACGGTCAATGGTTGTTCACCGGGTTGGGCGCGAGGGGGACGGGTTCGTTCCGGAGGAGCAGGCCTCCATCGAAAGATCCGCTGATTCCGTCTGAATCCCCGCTCTGCCATTCAGCGCGGGGCGGACGCATCTTCGGGTCATGACCCACGATCATTCCGCACATGCGCCGGTGCACGGCTTTGGAGCCGACCGCGCGGCCCATTACGACGCCCAGGCGGCGGTCAGCCTCGCCGGCTACCAGGCGGCATACGAGCTGGGTGTCAGCGCCCTGGCTTCTCACCTGGACGGACAGGAGACGGCGTCACTTCTCCACGTGGGGCTGGGCACGGGCGCGGAGCTGCTGCCCTACAAACGCTTTGATGTACCGGGCTGGCGCTTCACGGGCGTGGAGCCCTCCGCGCCGATGCTCGCCGTCGCGCGCAAGCGCCTGGAGGAGGAAGGGCTGCTCTCGCGCACGCACCTGCACGAAGGCGAGCTGCGCACGTTGCCGCAAGGCCCCCCGTTCGACGGCGCGCAGTTGATGGGCGTGCTGCACCACGTGGAGGGGGAGGAGGCTCGCGTCGAATTGCTGCGGGAGGTGACGCGGAGGCTCAAGCTGGGAGCGCCGCTGGTGCTGGGCTGCCGCATCGGCCAGGACCCCGAGCTGACGAACGTCGAGTTCCGGCGGCTGCGGGCGTATGGCGTGACACGGGAGAAGCTGGAGGCCCGGGGGCAGGCCATGGCGAAGATGCAGCCCATCGAGTCCGATGCGGCGCTGTTCGCGATGTTCGCGCAAGCAGGGCTGGTGGCGCCGAAGACGCTCTTCGTCTCGCTCCAGTACAAGGTCTTCCTGGCGCGCTTCGGGCCCTGAGGTCAGTGAGGCTCAAGCGCCCCGGTTACGCGCTCGAACGACACACCCAGGTTCCCGACCCCCTCGAGTGCGTTCTTGATGTCCTCCGACACGATGAACGCCGTCTTGAACTTCTTCAGCCGGAAGACATGCGCGCCCTCGGTCTTCGAGGGGTCGATTCGCAGTCCGTAGATCCACCGGTACTCCCCTTCATGGTCAGGGGAGGCGTCGTCCTCGCGGTGAACCTCCCGGCACCGTGCCTCGTCGATGCAATCGATCACCTGGGTCGCATTGACGACGAAGAACGGGTCGGCCTCTCCCTCCACCGTCACTGGGAAGAGCTGAACGTCATCGGGGGCCAGTGCCCGGAAAACGTCCGCGATGGCAGGGCTGACAATAGGGGCCCGCTCGATCACGGAGAATACGAACGCACGCCTCTTGCCTGGGGTTGCAATGAGGGCCTTCATCCCCCCCGGTTCATCAAGGACACGGCCATCCGCGAACATCCAAGGCTCGTCAAAGGCCTCACCTGAACCCCGTGTCGGTGTCTCGATGATCCATTGCGGCACATCGCCCAGCCGCACCCAGTAGAAATAGCGCTCCACCTCATCCCTCCGCCTTCACAAGGAGACTCCGCAAGTCGGAGCCCTGTGTCAGAAGCTCGTTCGCGATCCTCGCAAGCTCCGTCATCAAGCTGTCCCGGCAGGTTTCCGTCGTTCGGCATCGCTCGACAGCTCGCTCCAAGCGGTCCATCACCTCTTTGTGGTAGCGCTCTGGATGCGGACCCTTGTGTCCGTTGAGCCGCACTTTGTTCGCGACATCTTCGAGCGTCATCCCAGCCTTCTTGAAAACCTTCTCGCACCGAGGCGTCCAAGGACCGCCGGTAGCATCGGAGATGGGGTTCTTATTCGAGCAGATGTGATGAACCGGCCCCGTCGCGTCACCGGGAAACCGTCCCTCTCCGTACATCGCCAGTGCCGCCGCGGCTCCCGGAGCCAGTGCCACGTTCAGCACTCCAGCGGCAGGCATCGCGATGGAAGTCACGCCGCCATTCAGTGCCTCTCCAAGCTGGAATCCCGCCTCGGCTTGTCCTCGGAGCGCAGCCTGGTGGAATCCCGGGAGCCTGGGCCCCTGGGCCGCCATCGCACTCCTTCCGCCCAGGGCCGCGGTGACGAGCAACACCAGGACACGCGTCCCGTTCGTGCCGAGCACCTTCCCGAAACGGTGGCCGATGTCCTGCAACTCGATGACGCTCGTTGCCGTCCCGGCGTCGTCCCACAGCCGCACGAAGCCCCGGCCCATCTCCCAGACAGGCACCACCCCCAGGTAGGCCACCATCGCCGCCGTCAATGCCACCGCGATGAGCTTCGTGACGGGCTCGGGCAGCGTCATCGTCAGGAGCACGGACAGCGCGGCCGAGGTCACCATGGCCTTGAGCACCACCGGGTTCAGCAGCTTGCCGACCTCAGCCTCGACACTGGCCCAGACCCCATCCAGAGCGAACGACAGGGCCATCAGCGTCCGGTCCTTGCGCGAGAAGGGCAGCCCCGTTCCGCCCACCAGGGTCAGACATTCGTCCCCATCGGGGCAGATGCGCGAATAGAGGGACTCCGGAGACGCCCCAGCCCCCGAATTCGGGAGCCCCTTCGAGGATGCGAGCAACGACCGGGACCTCACCCATCCTCGCTGGTCGGCCGCATCTGTCTCGCGGAAGGCAACGTCCATGCGCGTGTCCAGGATGAGCTGCGTGAGGGCCGCCTCGAACGCGTCCTCACGCACCTGAACCGGATCCATATCCCGGGACTTGTGAACCACCTGCCTGCCGTCTCCAACATCAAGATGGACAACACGAGTGGCCGCACACCCTCCCACGAAAAGTAGTAACGCGATAAACCACATCAACCGCATAGATGCTCCCGAAGCCGCTCACCCTGGTCATCAAGAGACAGGGCATCCTCATCCCCGAGTTTATCGTGGACGAGTTCCGCTGATGCGTGGGCCGCCAGGGATTCGAGGCAGCATCAGATTTCCGAGGCAGCCTCCGCCCGCCAAGCGCGCGGAATCCCAGCGACGCCCCCCTGGTCCACGCCTTGCTCCGGGCATGACGCTTCACGATTCGAAGGAGCAACGATGCGCTGGATGCGAATGCTGAGCGGTTGTCTGACGGTGATGGCCCTGGCGGCCTGTGGGTCGGACGGCGAGGGCGGGCAGGGGAGGCTGAAGCTGCGCGAAGGTCAGTCGCTGGACCTGGCGCAGGAGTGCGGAGTGGACCTGCCCCAGTGCCCCCAGGGCCTGTCCTGCCTCGTGCTCAAGCTGGAAGGCGTGTCCCAGGCACGCTGCGTGGACGACTCCAGGGTCTGCACTGAGCTCGTGTCCTGCTCGGGAGGCACCGAGTGCGCCATCCTGGACTCGTACCCCGGACAGGTCGCCTGCTCGGGCAAGTGCACCTCGGACTGCGACTCGTCCGTGTCCAATAAGCCGTAAGCGCACCGCCGCTCCGTCGCCCCCTTTCACCTCGCAGGGGCGCACGGAGCCGGTTCGTGCACATTGCAACCTGGACGCGGGTGCCACGCCCGCAACCCCGCGGAACGCCTGGGCCTGACTCAAGGCCCTCTCCGGTACGGCGGATGCTCATGCTCCTGGAGTCATGAGCTTCGAATACGCCGCAGGGGCCGCGCTCGCGGTCCTCCTCTCCGTCTACCTCGTCTACGCCCTGCTTCGGCCCGAGCGCTTCTAGGAGCCCGCCATGACCCTCCTTGGCTGGCTCCAGACCCTGCTGTTCTTCGCGCTCGTCCTCGCGCTGACGAAGCCCGTGGGCCTCTACCTCTTCCGCGTCTTCGAGGCCGGCACCCAACCCCTGCCCCGAGTGCTCGGCCCCATCGAGCGCGCCCTGCTGCGCCTGTGCGGCGTGGACCCCAAGCACGAGCAGACATGGGGCCAGTACACCGCCGCCCTGCTCGCCTTCAGCGCCGTGGGCCTCGTCGTCCTCTACGCGCTCCAGCGGCTCCAGCACATGCTCCCGCTCAACCCCCAGGGCCTGCCCGCCGTGGGCCCGGCGCTCGCCTTCAACACCGCCGCCAGCTTCGTCGCCAACACCAACTGGCAGGCGTACGCCGGTGAATCCACCATGAGCTACGCCACCCAGATGCTGGGGATGACGTGGCAGAACTTCGTCTCCGCCGCCACGGGCCTGGGCGTCGCGCTCGCCCTCGCGCGCGGCCTCACCCGCCGGACCCTGGGCAACTTCTGGGTGGACCTGGTGCGCGGCACGCTCTACGTGCTCCTGCCCCTGAGCTTCCTCGCGGCCCTGTTCTTCGTGTCGCAGGGCGTGCTCCAGAACCTCGCGCCGTACCCTGAGCACACCACCGTGGAAGGCGTGAAGCAGACGCTCGCCTTCGGCCCCGTGGCCTCGCAGGAGGCCATCAAGCTGCTGGGCACCAACGGCGGCGGCTTCTTCAACGCCAACAGCGCCCACCCCTTCGAAAACCCCACCCCGCTCACCAACCTCATCCAATTGCTGCTCATCTTCCTGCTGCCCGCGGGCCTCACGTACACCTACGGCAAGATGACCGGCGACACGAAGCAGGGCTGGGCCCTCTTCGCGGCCATGTCCGTCCTCTTCCTCCTGGGCGCTGGCGCCAGCTACGCCGCGGAAGTCCAGCCCAACCCCGCGCTCACCGCCGCGAACGTCCTCCAGGCCGGGAACCTGGAGGGCAAGGAGACGCGCTTCGGCGTCGCGGCCTCCACGCTGTTCGCCACCGTCACCACCGACGCGTCCTGCGGCGCGGTCAACTCCATGCATGACAGCTTCACGGCGCTCGGCGGGCTGGTGCCGCTGGTCAACATGCAGCTGGGCGAGGTCATCTTCGGCGGCGTCGGCGCGGGCCTCTACGGCATCCTCGTGATGGCGGTGCTCGCGGTCTTCATCGCGGGCCTGATGGTGGGCCGCACGCCGGAGTTCCTCGGCAAGAAGATCGAAGCGCGCGAGATGACGCTCGCGATGCTGTACGTGCTCGTCTTCCCACTGGCCATCCTGGGCCTGTCCGCCGTGGGCGCGGTGCTCCCGCAGGGCACGTCGTCCCTCAACAACGCGGGGCCGCACGGCCTGTCGGAAATCCTCTACGCGTTCACCAGCGGCGTCGCCAACAACGGCAGCGCCTTCGCGGGCCTCAACGCCAACACGCCGTTCTGGAACCTCAGCCTGGGCGTGTCGATGCTCGCGGGCCGCTTCCTGATGATGGTGCCGGTGCTGGCGCTGGCGGGCTCGCTCGTGGGCAAGAAGGCCGTGGCCCCCGGACCCGGCACCTTCCCCACGAACGGCGTCCTCTTCACCGGCCTGCTCGTGAGCGTCGTCGTCGTCGTGGGCGCGCTGACGTTCTTCCCCGCGCTGTCCCTGGGCCCCATCGTCGAGCACTTCCTCGGCGCGGCCGGAAAGGTGTTCTGACCATGGCCCCCGCCAGCAAGCAGGCCTCGCTGTTGGACCCGGCGCTGCTCAAGCCCGCCGTCTGGGAGAGCCTCAAGAAGCTCCACCCGCGCGACGTGGCCCGCAACCCCGTGATGTTCGTGGTGTGGGCCGGGAGCCTCCTCACCACGGTGTTCGTCCTCAAGGACCTCACGGCGACAGGGGCACCCACCGCGCCCATGGGGTTCACCGTGTCCGTGATGCTGTGGCTGTGGTTCACGGTCCTCTTCGCCAACTTCGCCGAAGCCGTGGCGGAGGGCCGGGGCAAGGCCCAGGCGAGCGCCCTGCGCCGCATGCGTCAGGACACCCAGGCCCGCCGCCTCACCCACGACGGCCGGGAGGAGCGCGTCGGAGCCCCCGCCCTGCGCAAGGGGGACCGCGTGGTGTGCGAAGCCGGAGACATCATCCCCGGCGACGGAGAGGTGCTGGAGGGCATCGCCAGCGTGGACGAGTCCGCCGTCACCGGCGAGTCCGCCCCCGTCATCCGCGAGTCCGGCGGCGACCGCTCCGCCGTCACCGGAGGCACGAAGGTGCTGTCCGACCGCATCGTCATCCGCATCAGCGTGGACCCGGGCGAGTCGTTCCTCGACCGGATGATCGGCCTGGTGGAGGGCGCGGCCCGCAAGAAGACGCCCAACGAAATCGCCCTGCACATCCTGCTGGTGGGCCTCACGCTGGTGTTCCTGATGGCGTGCGTGACGCTGGTGCCGCTGGCGCTCTACTCGGGCGTGCCGCTGTCCGGCACGGCGGTGGTGGCGCTGCTGGTGTGCCTCATCCCCACGACCATCGGTGGCCTCCTGAGCGCCATCGGCATCGCGGGCATGGACCGGCTCTTGCGCAAGAACGTGCTCGCGCTCAGCGGGCGCGCGGTGGAGGCGGCGGGGGACGTGGACACGCTGCTGCTCGACAAGACGGGCACCATCACCCTGGGCAACCGCATGGCCACGGAGCTCCTGCCCATGCCGGGCGTGCGCGTGGAGGAGCTGGCGGAGGCCGCGCAGCTCGCGAGCCTCGCGGACGAAACGCCGGAAGGGCGCTCCGTCGTCACGCTGGTCAAGGACACGTACAAGATGCGCCCGCGCGAGCTGCGAATGCATCAGGCCGCCTTCGTCCCCTTCACCGCGCAGACGCGCATGAGCGGCTGCGACCTGGTGGATCCGCACCCGCGCAGCATCCGCAAGGGCGCGGTGGACGCCATCGTCCGCTACACGCAGGAGCAGGGCGGCACCGTGCCGGAGGAGCTGGCCCAGGCCTCGGGGCGCATCGGTGACGCGGGAGGCACGCCGCTCGCGGTGGCGGACGGCGCGCGGGTGCTGGGCATCATCCACCTGAAGGACGTGGTGAAGGGCGGCATCAAGGAGCGCTTCGACCGCTTCCGCGCCATGGGCATCCGCACGGTGATGATCACCGGCGACAACCCGCGCACCGCGGCGGCCATCGCGCGAGAGGCCGGCGTGGACGACTTCCTGGCGGAGGCGACCCCGGAGGCGAAGCTCGCGCTCATCCGCGCGGAGCAGGGCAAGGGCAAGCTCGTGGCGATGACGGGCGACGGCACCAACGACGCGCCCGCGCTGGCCCAGGCGGACGTGGGCGTGGCGATGAACACCGGCACCCAGGCCGCCAAGGAGGCCGGCAACATGGTGGACCTGGACTCCAACCCCACCAAGCTCCTGGAGGTGGTGGAGGTGGGCAAGCAGCTGCTGATGACGCGAGGCACGCTGACGACGTTCTCCATCGCCAACGACGTCGCGAAGTACTTCGCCATCCTCCCGGCGCTGTTCATGGGCGTCTTCCCGCAGATCGCCCCGCTCAACGTGATGGGGCTGGCGTCGCCGTTCAGCGCCATCCTGTCCGCGGTCATCTTCAACGCGCTCATCATCGTGGCGCTCATCCCGCTGGCGCTGAAGGGAGTGCGCTACCGGCCGCTGGGCGCGGCGGCCCTCCTGCGCCGCAGCCTGCTGCTCTACGGCGTGGGCGGCGTCATCGTCCCGTTCGTGGGCATCAAGGTCATCGACGTGCTGCTCACCACCGTGGGCCTGGCCTGAGCACACAAGAAAGGAACCTCCATGGTCTCCGCGCTCCTCACCGCCCTGCGCGTCAGCGCCGTCACGCTGGCCCTCACGGGCGTGCTGTACCCCCTGACCGTCACCGGCGTGGCGCAGGTGCTGTTCCCGGATGAAGCCAACGGGTCGCTCGTGAAGGACGACCACGGCCGGGTGGTGGGCAGCGAGCTCATCGCTCAAGGCTTCACGCAACCGGGCTACTTCCAGCCGCGTCCCTCCGCCGCCGGCACGGGCTGGGACGCGACGGCCTCCAGCGGCAGCAACCTGGGCCCCACCTCCCAGAAGCTCCGCGACCGGGCGGTGGCGGAGGCGGACCGGCTGCGCCGCGAGAACCCCGAGGCCGAAGGCCCCGTGCCCGCTGAGCTGGTGACGGCCTCCGCGTCCGGGTTGGATCCTCAGGTGTCGCCGGAGTCAGCGCTGTGGCAGGTTCCCCGCGTGGCGCAAGCGCGCGGCGTGGACCCGGCGCGCGTGCGGGCGTTGGTGCTGTCACGGGTGGAGGGCCGGACGTTCGGCGTGCTGGGAGAACCCCGGGTGAACGTGCTCACGTTGAACCTCGCGATGGACCGTCAGTTCGGCGGACCCGCGCCCACGGCCTCCCGGTGAGGAGGAGGCAGGCATGACGACGCGGCGGCCTCGCGCGGAGGACTTCCTGGAGCTGGTGGAGCGCGGCCGGCGCGGCCGGCTGAAGCTCTACATCGGCTTCGCGGCGGGCGTGGGCAAGACGTTCCGCATGCTGGAGGAGGCGCACGCGCTCAAGGCGCGAGGCGTGGACGTGGTGCTGGGCTTCGTCGAGACCCACGGTCGTCCCGAGACGGAGGCCCTGGTCGAGGGACTGGAGGTCGTGCCGCGTCAGCGCCTCACGTACCGCGACGTCACGGTGGAGGAGCTGGACCTGGAGGCCATCCTCGCGCGCAAGCCACAGGTGGCCATCGTGGACGAGCTGGCCCACACCAACGCGCCCGTGTGCCGTCACCGCAAGCGCTACCAGGACGTGCAGGAGCTGCTGGCCGCGGGCATCAACGTCATTGGCGCCTTCAACGTGCAGCACCTGGAGAGCCTCAACGACCTGGTGGAGCGCAACACCGGCGTCACCGTGCGGGAGACGCTGCCGGACAGCTTCCTCAAGACGGCGGACCAGGTGGTGAACCTGGACCTCGCGGTGGAGGACCTGCACGAACGGCTCAAGGCGGGCAAAATCTACGCGCTGGACAAGGTGCCGCACGCGCTGGAGCGCTTCTTCACCGGAGACAACCTCTCCACGCTGCGCGAGCTGGCCCTGCGCGAGGTGGCGGAGAGCCTGGACCGCGCCACCGCGGGACGGCAGGCCCTGGCGGGCGAGGAGAAGAGCGGCGCGTGGGGCCGGGTGCTGGTGGCGCTCTCCAGCTACCCGCCGCGCGCGGCGACGCTGCTGCGCCGGGGCTCGCGCATGGCGGGCCGGCTCAACACGGACTGGTTCGTGGTGTACGTGGAGACGCCGCGCGAGGCGCCGAACCTCATCGACGCGGAGGCGCAGCGGCACCTGCTGACGAACATCGAGATGGCGAAGGAGCTGGGCGCGGAGGTGGTGCGCCTGCGCTCCAGCGACCCGGTAGCGGCGCTGCTGGACTTCGCCCGCTCGCACGGCGTGGGGCACATCATCATCGGCCGCTCGCACCAGGCGAAGTGGCGCCAGCGGCTGGGGATGACCGCGGACGCGCGCCTCTTGCGGGAAGGGGAGGGCTTCGACATCCACGTCGTGTCCTTCGAACCCCACGAGGAGAAGCGCCCATGACGCTGCGCTTACGGCTGCTGTTGGCCCAGGCTCCGCTGGTGCTGGCGTTGCTCTTCCTGGGCGCCACGGCCGTCATCACCCTGGAGGGCGTGGGCCACTCCGGCCAGCAGGTGCTGGAGGACAACTACCGCAGCGTGCTCGCCACCCAGCGCATCACGGAGCAGTTGGAGCGCATGGACAGCGCGGCGCTGTTCATCGTCGCGGGAGAGCGCGAGCGGGGCCTCACCCAGCAGGCCACGCAGCGCCCTTCGCTGGAGACGGAGCTGGGCGTCCAGCAGGGCAACATCACGGAGCCCGGCGAGGCCGAGGCCACACAGCGGCTGCGCACCGCGTGGACGAAGTACCGCGAGGCGTTCGACGCCTTCCTACAGGCCCGGGACGCGGAGGCCGCGCGCACGCGCTACTTCGCTTCGCTCGCGCCCGCCTTCCAGGAGGCGAAGGCCGCGGCGGCGTCCGTCCTCGCGCTGAACCAGGACGCGATGGTGCGCAAGAACGACCGGCTGCGCCAGCAGAGCGAGCAGGTGAACACGCTGATGGTGCTGGCGGTGGTGGCGGCGCTGGGCTTCGGCCTGGTCTTCACCACGTCGCTGGTGCAGCGGGCGCTCCGGCCGGTGTCCGTGCTGTCGCAAGCGGTGCGCCGCCTGGGGCAGGGCGACGTGGAGGCGCGAGCCGTGGTGGAGGGGCGGGACGAGATTGCCGGGCTCGCGCGGGACTTCAACACCATGGCGGAGCGGCTGGCGCAGTACCGCAAGAGCAGCCTGGGAGAACTGCTCCAGGCGCAGGCGGTGTCCCAGGCGGCCATCGACAGCCTGCCCGACCCCGTGCTGGTGCTGGGCGCGGAGGGCGGGCTGCTCAACGTGAACGCCGCGGCGGAGGACGTACTGCACCTGCGGCTGGACGAGGGCGGGGACGCGCTGGGCCGCGTGGAGCCGGAGGTGCGCGCCGTGCTGGAGCGGGTGCGAGCGCACGTCGTGGGAGGACGGGGCGCGTACCAGCCCCGGGGCTACGAGGAGGCGGTGCGCGTCGAGGCGTCCCCAGAGGGCGTCCGGTGGCTCCTGCCGCGAGGCAGCCCGGTGCACGGAGAGATGGGAGACGTGGTGGGCGCCACGCTCATCCTCCAGGACGTGACGCGGCTGCGGCGCTTCGACGAGCTGAAGAACGACCTGGTGGCCACGGTGGCGCACGAGTTCCGCACGCCGCTCACGTCGCTGCGCATGGCCATCCACCTGGTGGCGGAAGGCGTCGTGGGACAGGTGACGGAGAAGCAGGCGGACCTGCTCTTCGCGGCGCGCGAGGACTGCGAGCGGTTGCAGGGCATCGTGGACGACCTGCTGGACCTGTCGCGCATCCAGGCCGGGCGGCTCCAGCTGGACGTGCGGGAGGTGGGCACGGAGGAGCTGGTGGAGCAGGCGCTGGCCGCGCAGCGCACGCTGGCGGAGGACCGGGGCGTGCGCCTGTCGCAATCCCTGTCACCGGACGCGGAGACGGTGCGCGTGGATCCGGACCGGATGCAGCTGGTGCTGGGCAACCTGGTGGGCAACGGCGTGAAGCACACGCCGCACGGCGGCGAGGTGTCCGTGCGCGTGTCGCGCGAAGGCCCCCACGTGCGCTTCGAGGTGAAGGACACCGGCGAGGGCATCCCCGCCCAGGAGCAGGCGCGCATCTTCGAGAAGTTCTACCGGGCCCCGGGCGCACCCGCGGGAGGCGCGGGGCTGGGGCTGTCCATCGCCCGCGACATCGTCCAGGCCCACGGCGGCGAGCTGGGCGTGGTGAGCACCCCAGGGCAGGGCAGCACCTTCTGGTTCACGCTGCCTCAGCCCGAGCAGGGCTGAAGCCCGCGTTCACATCGGCGCGGACGTCTCCAGCTGCCGCATCGCCTCCTTCCGCGCGTCGGACGCGGAGCGGACGATTTCATCGCTCGACAGGCCGAACGCGCTCGCGTCCATCTTGCGCAGGCGGGGAATCACCTCGCGCTCCTCCTCCGCCATGTGCTGGGCCACCACCGCCTCCAGCTGCCGCACCGTGGCCTCGCGGCGGCGCGGGTCGTGGCGGACGCGCAGCAGCTCGGAGAGCAGCTGGGTCATCTCCCCGTGCTCCTCCACCGCGAAGTCGATGCGCGGCCCGTCGACGACGCTCCGCGCGACGGGATACACCCAGCGCTCCTCGAGGGTGCTGTGCATCGTGAGCGTTTCGGCCAGCCGCAGGCTCAGCGCGGGCTTCTCTTCGTCCGGGGCGTGGTGCCAGGCCTCGAAGAGGGCCTCTGCGTCCCGGTGCTGCTGGATGAGCACGTCGATGAGGTTCATGACGGGCCAGGGTTCGCATGCGCGCGCCAGGGCGCAATCCACTCTCCAGGACGAGCGCCCCTGCACGCCCCGGCCGCCAGTGCCGGCCTGCATGCACTGGCGCACAGGCCTGGGGGCGTCACGTCTCCGCTTCGTACTTCTTGCGCTTGCGCCACAGCGTCGACGCGTCGATGCCGAGCAGCCGGGCTGCTTCATCCAGTGTCGGCACGGAGGCCATCACCCGCAGGATGTGTTCGCGCTCCACCGCTTCCAGCGTGTGCGGCCCGCCCAGCGTCACCCCCGGCCCCACCGCGGACGCGATGCGCTCCGGGAACGCCTGCGGCTCCACCACGCCCGACGCGCCCACGATGAGCGCCCGCTCCAGCGCGTTGCGCAGCTCGCGCACATTGCCCGGCCAGGGGTAGGCCCGCAGCATCGCCTCCGTGGCGGGCGACAGCTCCGGGGCCGGACGCTGCGCGGCCTTCGCGAAGAAGGCGATGAAGCGGCGGGCCAGCGGGAGCAGGTCCTCCGGCCGCTCGCGCAGCGAGGGGAGCTTCACCTCCAGGACGTTCAACCGGTACATCAGGTCCTCGCGGAAGCGTCCCTCCGCCACGTCCTTCTCCAGGTCGCGGTGCGTGGCCGCCACCACGCGCACGTCCGCCTTGCGCGTGCGTGCCTCGCCCAGCCGCTCGAACTGCTTCTCCTGGAGGAAGCGCAACAGCTGCGCCTGGAGCGCCGGGCTCATCTCCGCCACTTCATCCAGGAAGAGCGTGCCCCCTTCCGCCTGCTCCACGCGCCCCGGCTGGTCCTTCACCGCGCCCGTGAAGGCACCGCGCGCATGGCCGAACAGCTCGCTCGCCAGCAGCTGTTCGGACAGGGTGGGGCAGTTGATGGTGACGAACGGCCGCCTGCGCCGCGCGCTCATTGAATGAAGCGCCCGCGCGAGCACCCCCTTGCCCGTGCCGCTCTCCCCGCGCAGCAACACCGAGGCATCCGACGTGGCCGCGCGCTGGATGAACCCGATGGCCGCGTGCATGGCCGGCGACGCCGTCTCCAGCGTCGCCTCCGGCACCGCCTGCGCGAGCTGTCCCTCCAGGTCCCCCAGGTGTGAGGTCAGCTCCCGCTGCGCCTTCGCTCGCTCCAGCACGTGGCGGATCTGCGCGGGGGTGAACGGCTTGGGCAGGTAGTCGCGCGCGCCGCGCTTCACCGCCTCCACGGCCGTGTCGAACGTCGCGTAGGCGGTGATGAGGATGACGTCCAGCGCGGGCGACTCGGCGAGCAGGCGGGGCAGCAGCTCCAGTCCGGACGCGTTGCCCAGGCGCAGGTCCACGAACGCCAGGTCCGCCGGGCCCTGGGCGAGCGCCGCGAGCGCGGCCTCCGGCGTGGCGGCCTCGCGCACCTCGCAGCCCAGGCCCTCCAGGCACACGCGCAGGGTGTGGCGGATGTTTCGCTCGTCGTCCACCACGAGCACCCGCATGGGGCGCTCCGTCGCCTCGGTACTGGCACGCACTTCCATGGTCCCAGTCTAAGAGCACGCCGTGTGCCGGGCCCGTCTGTCGGATGCCGGGCGGCGCAAGGCCCGGGAGCGCATCGCATCCCGCACGATGTGCCCCGGATGGCGGTTGCAAGGTGCAACGTGGAACGGGCTGGTGTCTGCTGCGGCGCGGCCGTGCGGCTGGCACGCGCCATGGATGGAAGGGAGCCCATGGGCAACGAAGGGACGCCTCCGGACGAGGGGGGCGAGGACAAGAACATCTTCGCGAAGGAGCTGGCCCCACCGCCCAGCATCTGGCTGCGCAAGGGCACCTGGCTGGCCCTCGTCTTCGTGTCGATGGTGGCCGTCTTCATCTGGCTCCAGGGCGGGGAGAACCGCGCGCTGGACGCCATGTCCCCCTCGCAGCGCGAGGCCCTCTTCGCGGACACCCGCGACGAGTTCCGCCTGCTGTGCCTGGCGGATGGCGGCGCCTCGCGCTGGCCCAAGAAGTGCGCGAAGCACGCGGAGTTCCTCGTCCGCTTCTCCGAGTGCGACGACACCTGCCGCCGCGAGGTGGAGCCCTTCCTCCCACGGCCCACCCGCTGAGCACCGCCGGGCGGCCGGCCTGGCGCCCGCCTGGACGCACCCCGGCCCATGTCACCAACAGTGAAGGCCTTGCCGGACGGCTGGAATGATCTCGCCAGGGTGCCTGCCGGGCCTTCCACGGCGACGTGCGGCGTCCTCCGCCACGAGTCCCACCTGACAGGGTGAAGTGTCCTGCCTGACCCTGCGGGGCAATGACGACCCGTTTCTGAGACAATTCAAGGGGCGCGGGCTTGAGTCGGGGGGAGAGGTGTTGTCTATCCTACGAGTCCTGACGGAGCCCCGGCCCCCGGAGAGCCCGTGGGGGCCCGCGGAAGGATGAGCGACAATGAGCTGGCGCAGCAGGCCCGGCGCGGGAGTACGGCCGCGCTTCATCGGGATGGGTGACATGGGCGCGCGAGGGGGTGCGTGATGGCGATGCGGCTCAAGCAGAAGATGATGGTGCTGCCGACGGTGGCGGCGGCGTTCCTGGTGGCCATCGTGGCGGTGACGGTGGTGCTGGGCTCGCGCACGCGGAGCGCCTCGGAGCGCATTGGCTCCAGCCTGGCGCCGTCGGTGAGCCAGGCGCAGACGGCCCGTGCGGGGTTCGCCGCGCTACACCAGGACGTGGCCGACGCGGTGGCGCTGCACGCGGTGAAGCAGGAGACGCTGGACGCGCAGGTGGAGGAGCTCCAGAAGGGGCTCACGGCGCTGCGAGCGTTTCCGGACGTGGACGGCCCGAAGGTGGAGGCGCTGCAGGGGGCCTTCACGCGCTACTGGCAGGAGGCGTCGCAGGTGGTGGCGCTGGCGGCGCGCAATGACGCGGCCGCGGAGGCCGCGCTCGCGAAGCTGGAGCCCGCGTACCGGACGGTGCACGCCGACCTGGAGTCCGTGACGGCGCAGCAGGAGGCGTCACAGCGCGAGACCTTCGTGGAGGTGTCGTCGCTGCACGGCACGACGCTGACGTGGGTGCTGGTGCTGGCGGTGGCGTGCATCGTGGCGCTCGCGGTGGCCACGGTGTGGCTCTTGCGCGAGGTGACGACGCCCCTGGCGCGGCTGACGGCGACGGCGACGCGCATCGTGCGGGAAGGCGACCTGTCGCTGGCCATCGACACGAGCGCGCAGGACGAGGTGGGCGAGCTGGCGCGCAGCATCCAGACGCTGATGACGCGGCTGGGCTCGGTGCCCAACACGCTGCGCTCGGTGGTGACGGAGCTGACGGCGGCGGCGGCGCGGCTGAACGCGGCGAGCCACGAGCAGCTCAACTTCCTGACCAGCCAGTCGCGCAGCCTCACGGAGGCCAGCTCCACCATCGCGGAGATCGCCCAGACGTCCGGCATGGCGGCCAGCCGCGCGGAGATGGTGTTGAAGGTGGCGGCGCAGGCGGACGCGTACAGCGCCTCCGGGCAGGTGTCCATCGAGCGGAGCGCGGAGGGGTTGCAGCAGATCCGCGCGCGGGTGGGCGCGCTGGTGGGGAGCATTGGCGTGCTGTCCGAGCAGGCGGTGCACGCGGGTGAAATCATCGGCAGCGTGAAGGACCTGGCGGACCAGTCGAACGTGCTCGCGTTGAACGCGGCCATCGAGGCGGCGCGCGCCGGCGAGGAAGGCCGGGGCTTCGCGGTGGTGGCCAAGGAGATGCGGGCGCTCTCCAGCCAGTCGCTGCAGAGCACGCAGCGCATCGGGAAGATCCTCCTGGAGATCAACCAGGCCATCCGCGAGACGGTGGGCATCGCGGAGGAGGACAGCCAGAAGATGGAGGAGGGCATCGAGCAGGTGCTCTCGTCCGCGACGACGCTGAAGGACATCACGCAGGTGGTGCAGGAGAGCAGCCAGGCGGCGCGGCAGATCGTCGCCTCGGTGACGCAGCAGAACGCGGGCATCACGCAGATGACGGAAGTGGTGACGCAGCTGTCGGAGATGATGAGCGACGTGGTGATGGCCACGAGCAACGCCGAGCAGGCGGTGGGGCAGATCAACACCTCCCTGGGCAAGCTCCAGGAGCTGTCCACCACCTTCCGCGTCTAGCCGTCCGCGAAGGCATCCAGCAGGGCCCACGGGCCGCTCCGGAACACCGGGGCGGCCCGTCGTGCGTCAGACGCCCTTGAGGATGATCCGCTTGTCGCCAAAGACGGCGGAGACCTCGATTTCTCCGCCCATGGCCTCCACGGCGCGCCGGAGCGTGGAGAGCCGGTGGTCGTCCCGGGCTTCGGTCTGGGAGAGCTGCCCCTGGGAGATGCCCATCCGTTCGGCGAGCTGCGTCTGCGTCATCCCCGCGAACTCGCGCACCTCCCGCAGGCTCATCTCCAGGAGCTCCTTCCGGACGCGCTCGTCCTGCTCCTTGAGTTGCGCTGGCGTGAACTTCTCCCGGCGCATCCCCTTCCAGCCGTGGAGCTTCATGACTCCGTCTCCTTCTTCGAATCGTCGTGAAGTCCGGCGGCCCGCTCCCAGAGGTATTGCAGCCAGATCTTCTCTGCCTGGGGGATCATTCTCTCGTAGAAGCGCTTGTCTCCGGTCTTGTCGCCCCCCAGGAGCAGGACCGCGTCGCGCGCGGGGTCGAAGGCGTAGAAGACCCGGATGGGACGCCCTCCGGACTGGATGCGGAGCTCCCGGAGCGGCTGGGAAGAGCCCTTGAGCTGGCTGCTGTACGGGAACCCAAGTGCGACCCCCTTCGCGGCCAGAAGCTCCACCCCGTGGTCCACGGACCGCGCCGTCTCCTCGTCGAGAGCAAGGAACCAGTCCCGGAACTCATCGGTTCCGAAGACTTCAATCCCGTGAGACGGAATATCATTCCTGGATGATATTCCGTCAAGATGATGGGGGGACGTCTTGGTGCGCTTGGAAGGCGGCAGGGGCGAGTGCCCCCGTCGAGAGAAGACGGGAGACCCTAGGCCCTACCTCTGACGTCTCTTTCCTCTGCTGCCAACCCTTGCTGAGGCTGCCGGGTGGATGCGAGGGGATGTCAGGACGCCGAGTCAGGCGTAACTTGTATGCTACACCCCGGATTGGAGCCTGGAGCCCTGCCATGACCCCCACGGGATTCGACCGTTACTTCGAGAAGAAGCTCAAGCGCCCGGCCTTCGCGGAGGCGTACGCGAAGGCGCGTGCCGAAGTGGATGCGGCTGACAGGCTGATCCGCGCCCTGGATGCGCGGCGCGAGGAGGCGGGCCTGAGCAAGGCGGACCTGGCCAGGAAGGCGGAGACCCCGCCGGAGGTCGTGCGCCGCTTGTTCACGGCGCCTTCCGCGAACCCCACGTTGTCGACGGTCACGAAGCTGGCCGCCGCGTTGGGCTGCCGCCTGCAACTGGTGCCGGCCCCCACCCGCCGCAAGGCGGTGCGACCACGAGCTCCCGCTCCCCGCGTCCGCCGCAAGTAGGGAGCCCTCAGCCAGCCCACACGCTCCGGGGGCGGCGGCGCTGGTACTCGTCCCAGAGCGCCCGGACCTTCGCGTAGTCATGCTCCGAGAGCGCGGTGCGGAACGCCTTCGTCCTCCCGGTCAGGAGGACGAGGCTCGGGCCTCCCAGGCCCAGGGCTTCCCCGTCCCGCTCCAGGACGCAGAAGAGCCGGTAGTGACGGCGGCCCCTGCCATCCGCGCGCACTTCATGGAGCCCCGCCATGGCGCCATGCATGGCCTCCCACTTGCCCCCGCCGCTGAAGGCGGGCGGCGGCGCGTCCGCCACGGCCTTCACGACGGCGAGCAGCTTCGCGCTGACCGTGTCCGGACACGCGTCCAGGAAGTCGCGGGCAGGCACGGTGCGCGCCGGATCATCCTCCGGATGGCGCTGGAAGAAATGGATGCGCCAGGGGTGGGCGTTCTTCGGGTGGGGCAGGGGCGAGTGCTCCCGTCGAGAGAAGACGGAAGACCCTAGGCCCTACCTCTGACGTCACTCGCCCTGCATCAGGCCCGTGATGCTGCCGTCCGGATGGACCGTGACGCGGCGGGCGGCGGGCTCGCGCGGCAGGCCCGGCATCGTGAGCAGCTCTCCGGTCAGGGCCACCAGGAAGCCTGCTCCCGCGGACAGGCGTACCTCTCGCACCGTCAACGTGAAGCCTCGCGGCCGGCCTGTCTTCGCCGGGTCGTCCGACAGGGACAGGTGCGTCTTCGCCATGCACACCGGCAGCCCCGCGCCTCCCAGCGCTCGCGCTGTCTCCAGGTCCTTGCGCGCCCCCGCCGTGAAGGCCAC
Source organism: Corallococcus sp. CA049B (assembly GCF_003611685.1). Taxonomy (NCBI): domain Bacteria; kingdom Pseudomonadati; phylum Myxococcota; class Myxococcia; order Myxococcales; family Myxococcaceae; genus Corallococcus; species Corallococcus sp. CA049B. The sequence goes on from NZ_RAWC01000076.1 coordinate 34,751, forward strand.
GTCGTCCGCGCCGTACACCGTGCGCGCGATGGCGCGGATCTTCTCCTCCGGCGTCTGCTCCAGCTCGTAGAGGAAGCGAGGCTTCGGCGGCGCCGCGTCCGTCGCGTCCAGCATCGCCAGCACCGTGTCCGCCAGCTCCAGCGAACCCTCGCCGCCCTTGCCGAACCCGTCGCACACGGCGATGCCCACGCCCCTCGCCTTCGCGAACGCGCGCAGCTCGTCCAGCTCGGCTTCCGTGTCCTGCGGGAACTGGTTCACGCACAGCACCGCCGGCAGTCCGAACGCCGCCACCGACTCCAGGTGCTTCTCCAGGTGGTTGAAGCCCTTCAGGAGCGCCTCGCGGTCCGGATCCGCGACCTTCGTCGCCGCCGCGCCGCCGTGGTGCTTCAGCGCCCGCAGCGTCACCACCAGCATCACGCCCCGGGGCCACACGCCCGCGCTCCGGCACTTGATGTCCAGGAACTTCTCCGCGCCCAGGTCGAAGCCGAAGCCCGCCTCCGTCACCACCTCGTCCGCGTACGCGAGCGCCAGCCGCGTGCCCACCACCGACGAACACCCATGCGCGATGTTGCCGAACGGCCCCGCGTGGACGATGGCCGGCCCGCCCTCGCGCGTCTGGGCGAGGTTGGGCATCAGCGCGTCCTTCAGCAGCGCCACCATGGACGCCGCCGCGTTCACGTCGTTCGCGCGCAGCGGTGAGCCGTCCGGCGCCTGCCCCACCACGATGCGCCCCAGCCGCGCCTCCAGGTCCTTCAGGTTCTCCGCCAGCGCGAGGATGGCCATCACCTCGCTGGCGGCCGTGATGTCGAAGGACGTCTCGCGCGGCACGCCGTGCGCCTTGCCGCCCAGCCCCACGATGACGTTGCGCAGGAACCGGTCGTTCATGTCCATCGCGCGGCGCCAGCGCACCCGAGTGCCCTCCAGCGCCACCGGGTGGCCGTAGTACACGGCGTTGTCCACCAGCGCGGACAGCAGGTTGTGCGCGCTGGTGATGGCGTGCAGGTCGCCGGTGAAGTGCAGGTTGATGTCCGCCGCCGGCTCCAGGCTCGCCTGCCCGCCGCCGGTGCCGCCGCCCTTCACGCCGAAGACGGGCCCCAGGGACGGCTCGCGCAGCGCGGCCACCGCCTTGCGGCCCCGCTTGCGCAGCCCCATGGCCAGCGCCACCGACATGGTCGTCTTGCCCTCGCCCGGGGGCGTGGGGTTGATGGCCGACACCAGCACCATGCGGCCCTGGCGCGAGCCGCGGCCCAGGGCGTCCAGCGACACCTTCGCGCGGTCGCGGCCCCAGGGGAGGACGTCTTCCGGCTCGAGACCCAGCTCGGCGCCGACTTCAGTGATGGGACGGAGCTTCATGGCCGGGGACTCTCGGCGTCCCGCAGGAGGAGGTCAACGCTCGCGGCACGGGG